>CALZAG010000024.1 GCA_945613045.1 uncultured Clostridia bacterium
AACATCCGCAAGGCCATCCAGTTCCTGCTCGGCTCGAACATGAGCGAGGTCATCAGCATTTTCGTCGCAACGATAATGGGCTTTGTTATCCTAAAGCCCGTGCATCTTCTGTGGATAAACCTTGTGACGGACTGCTTCCCGGCGCTGGCGCTGGGCATGGAGAGAGCGGAGGGCAATATAATGCGCCGCAAGCCCAGACCCGCCAAGGCAGGCATCTTTGCCGGAGGCATGGGCTTTGACATAGCCTATCAGGGCACGCTCGTGGCTCTGCTCGTGCTGGCGTCCTACTTTGTGGGGCATTTCATCGAGACCGGCACATGGGCGATAACCAACAGCGCCGACGGCACCACTATGGCGTTTCTTACAATGTCCATGGCCGAGATATGCCACAGCTTCAATATGCGCTCCCTGCGCGGCTGCATCTTCACCATGGGCTATACCAACAAGGCGCTCAACTGGGCTGCTCTCGGCAGCATAGCCGCCACCACCGCAGTGTGCGAGATCCCCGTATTGGCAAATGCCTTCGGCTTCACCCCCGTATCCCTCGTAGAGTACGCGCTTGCAATAGGCATCGGTATGCTCGGAATGTTCATCGTTGAGCTCGTAAAGACCTTCCAGCGCAGGGCGATGGCCCGCAGAGGGGAAATTTGAAAAATGCGGTTGACATCGGCCTTGTCGGGTGATAATATTTATTAATCAGCGATGACGGAGACCGATGGTATCAAAACCGCCCAGAGAGAAAAGCCAAAGGCTGAAAGCTTTTTCGGGGATGATATCGGAGACCGCTCCCGAGCCGAAGCAAGGAAATGTGCTTCCGCGCCGCGCCCGTTAAGCGCAGGATGAGTTTTATCAAGGTGGGACCGTGTAAAATTTTTACGCCCTTGACGCACAGCGTCAGGGGCGTTTTTGTTTCAGAAGGAGAAATACTATGGACGAGAACAGATACACATTTGAAAATCCCGAATTTAAGGACACCTATCGCCACACCACGAGCCATATCCTGGCTCAGGCCGTCAAGCGCCTGTACCCCGAGGTCAAGCTGGCCATCGGCCCGGCGATAGAAAACGGCTTTTACTACGACTTTGACGCGCCCTTTGCCATCACTCCCGAGATACTCGAGAAGATCGAGGCCGAGATGCGCAAGATCTGCAAGGAGAAGATAAAGCTCGAGCGCTTTGAGCTGCCCCGCGAGGAAGCCATAAAATTCATGGAAGAGCGCGGCGAGCCCTATAAGGTCGAGCTCATAAACGACCTGCCCGAGGACGCGGTCATCTCATTCTATAAGCAGGGCGATTTCACCGACCTGTGCGCAGGACCGCATCTCGACTCCACCGGCCGGGTCAAGGGCAACGCTATAAAGCTCACCTCCTGCACCGGCGCGTACTGGCGCGGCGACTCCGACCGCAAAATGCTCCAGCGCGTTTACGGCACCTGCTTCCAGAAAAAAGACGAGCTGGACGCGTATCTTGCCCGCATCGAGGAGGCAAAAAAGCGCGATCACCGCAAGCTGGGCAAGGAGCTCGGACTGTTTATGCTCACCGAGGAGGGTCCCGGCTTCCCCTTCTTCCTGCCCAAGGGCATGGTGCTGAAAAACACCCTCATCGACTACTGGCGCGAGGTGCACAAGCGCTACGGTTATGTTGAGGTATCCACCCCCATGATCCTGAACCGTCAGCTCTGGGAGACCTCCGGCCACTGGTTCCACTACAAGGACAATATGTACACCACCGTCATCGACGACGAGGACTTTGCGATAAAGCCCATGAACTGCCCCGGCGGTATGCTCGTTTATAAGTCCGAGCCGCACTCCTACCGCGATCTTCCCCTGCGTGTGGGCGAGCTGGGCGTAGTTCACCGCCACGAGCTGTCCGGCGCGCTGCACGGCCTGTTCCGCGTAAGATGCTTCACTCAGGACGACGCGCATATCTTCATGACATGGGACCAGATGAAGGACGAGATTAAGGGCGTTGTCAAGCTCTTTGACGAGGTGTATTCTCTCTTCGGCCTGCCATACGAGATCGAGCTTTCCACCATGCCTGAGGATCACATGGGCGACGAGGCCGACTGGGAGTTTGCCCAGAACACCCTCAAGGAAGCCATCACCGAGATGGGCAAGAGCTATGTCATCAACGAGGGCGACGGAGCCTTCTACGGCCCGAAGCTCGACTTCCACCTTGAGGACTCGCTGGGACGCACATGGCAGTGCGGCACCATCCAGCTCGATATGCAGCTTCCCGAGCGCTTCGAGCTCGAGTATGTGGGCGCAGACGGCGAAAAGCACCGCCCCGTTATGATACACCGCGTCGTGTTCGGCTCGATTGAGCGCTTCATCGGCGTTATCACCGAGCACTTTGCAGGCGCGTTCCCCACATGGCTTGCGCCCGTGCAGGTCAGGGTCATGCCCATCACCGACCGTGCGGCAGACTACGCAAAGTCCGTTGCGGAAAAGCTGAACGAGCACGGCATCCGCGTCGAGACCGACCTCCGAAACGAGAAGATCGGCTATAAGATCCGCGAGGCTCAGACCCAGAAGATACCCTATATGCTCATCGTGGGCGATAAGGAAGCCGAAAACGGCACCGTGTCCGTGCGCACACGCGCAGGCGGCGACGAGGGTGCGGTCGCAGTCGAGGACTTCATTGAAAAGATCTCGGCCGAGATATCCAGCCGCGCAAAATAAGGAGGGCTTGAGCAATGAAGCTGTTGTTCAGGCAGCGCTTTTTCTCGTGGCTGGACAGCTACGATGTGTTCGATGAGCACGGCGAAACCGTGTTCACGGTGGAAGGCCGGCTCGCGTGGGGTCACACCCTGCATATCCTCGACCGCCGCGGCGAGCACGTCGGAACGGTAAAGGAACGGATAATGACCCTGCTGCCGAAGTTTGAGATCTATGTGCACGACGAATATGCCGGCTGCATATCAAAGGAGCTGACCTTCTTCAAGCCCGCCTATAACATTGATTTCAACGGCTGGCACGTCGAGGGAAGCTTCTGGGAGTGGGATTACTCGGTCGTGGACGGCGGCGGCAGACAGATCGCCCGGATCAGCAAGGAGCTTTTTAACCTCACCGACACCTATTCCATCGAGGTAAATAACAGTGCCGACGCGCTGTACGCGCTGATGCTCGTCCTGGCCATCGACGCCGAAAAATGCTCAAGAAATTAAGTAAAAAGCAAGTCCTTCATATTGAAGGACTTGCTTTTTTAGTTTGTGTTGTAGTATTCGACCGCGGCCTCCGTGGTGAGGATGAGGTCACACTTGCCGTTGTCAAGGGCATTGAAGTAATCCGTCGTGCCGCCCTGGACTCGGGTTATCTGGCCGAGCTTGCGGCTTACGGAGCTGTTTTCGTCCATGACGTCGAGGCAGTACTGGGTGGTGCCCATATAAAGCACCTTGTCGCGTACCGAGCCGCCGTTTGAGGACTTGCCCGCCAGCACGAGGTCGGTGGACATATATGTAACGAGTATCGTGTAGTCGGGGCACTCCTTGTCCAGCACGACGCCGCCCCATGCGCAGTCGATGTTGCCGGAGTTGAGCTCAACGTAAGCATCCTCGGAGTGGATGGGCTGGACCTTCAGCACCCAGCCGAGCTTATCGCAGACCTTCTGAGCAAGCTCTACGTCAAAGCCCTCGTACTCAACGCCGTTTGAGTAGCACATCGGGAAGGAGTCGAGGTCGACGCCTATGATGAAGGTCCTCGGCTCGACATAGCCGATGTCATCCAGTGCGTTTTTCTTCTTAGGGAAGCTGACGGTGCTGTCATCCCCAAACCATTTATAGCACAGCTCGTCGATAGCGCCCTCATATGAAAGCTCCTTGAGGGCTCTGTCAATATAGTGATAGGTGGAGTCGCCGTTTCGGAAGCCTATGGAGTATTCCTGCGTACCGAGCGTTTTGACGACCCTGTATTTGCCGCTGCCGCCGCAGGCGCACAGCCCGAAGACCATGATGACCGCCAGCGCCAGACAGATTATTCTCTTTTTCATTAAGGTATACCGCCTTTCGATGAAATGATACCTAATAAACGCAAATAAATCAAGGGCCAATTTCAGCCTTTAGCTTCCCCAGTATCGCGGCTTTACCCGTCAGCTTCAGGGAACTGACTTTGCCGCCGCGCAGCACGGCCTCGGCCGAGAGCACGCCGCAGGGCTCGCTCAGGGATATGCTTACATCCCCGCCCCGGGCGCAGGCGAGGTACGCGGCTACTGCCGCGGTGCCGCTTGCGCAGGAGCTTTCCCAGACCGCCGTGTCAGTCGAGGCGACATACACCAGCGGCTCAAGGCTGCCGACGGACTCGTCATAGAACATGAGCCCCAAAGCCTCAGCGTCGAGTTGCCTGCACCAGTCGGAAATGCACCGCTGCGCCGTTTCGCGGGACAGCCCGCCGCCGCTTACGATGCTGTGGCATATGCCCGGAAAGCGCACGAGAGGTAGGGTGAAGGTGTCATCACCGAGGCGGAAATCAAAGCTGCAGACCGACTCGGGCAATGGCATGGATACTGTGCCGCAGTAGCCGCCGGACTCTGCGCAGATTTTGACGGGCACGACATCGGGAACGCCTGAGACCTCGAGCACAAGCTCGCGCGCGCTGCCGCCGTCGGGCTCAAGGCAGCATGTTGTTATTGCCGCCGCGGATATCGCCGCGTTTCCGCAGAATTCGCCGCCCATCATCTGCAGACGCAGCCTCGCGCCGGCCTTTTCGGGCGCCTCGAGAAATCCCACCTGCTCGGCGTCATTATCGCGCCTGAGAAGCTCCGCCGCAATACGGCTTTGAGACTCCCGGGGAACGGGAGTCTCGACTATAAGCGTTATATTTCCTGTGGGATCAACTTTCCAATACTCAATGTTCATTGCTGGCTGTAATTCCTCAAAAACTGCTTTGTGCGCTCCATGCGCGGGTTGTCAAATACCTCGCTCGGCGTGCCCTGCTCGACTATCACGCCGCCGTCCATGAAAATGACGCGGTCGGAAACGGCCTTGGCAAAGGCCATCTCGTGCGTGACGATGACCATGGTCATGCGCTCCTCTGCAAGCTGCTTTATGACCTTGAGCACTTCGCCGGTGAGCTCCGGGTCGAGCGCGCTCGTCGGCTCGTCGAAGAACAAAATGAGCGGATCCATCGCCAGGGCGCGGGCGATGGCAACGCGCTGCTGCTGGCCGCCGGAGAGCTCGCAGGGATAAGCGTCGGCCTTCTCCTCAAGACCCATTTTTTTGAGCAGCTGCATGGCCCGCTCCCTGGCTTCTTCCTTGCTGCGGCCGAGAACGCTGATCTGAGGATCCGTAAGATTTTTCAAAACGCTGTAGTGCGGGAAAAGGTTGAAATTCTGGAACACCAGCCCGAAGATGCTTCGGATTTTTTTAAGCTCTGCCTTGCCTGAGTAAACGGCTTTGCCGTGCTCATTGTTTTTCGCGGCGTATTCGCCTGAATAGATCAGTTCGCCGCTGTCCATCTCGGTCAGGAGCGTTGCGCAGCGCAGAAGCGTCGATTTTCCGGAGCCGGAGGGACCGATAACAGAAACGACCTCGCCCTCGGAAACGCTCAGGCTTATGTCCTTGAGGACATGCAGCGAAGCGTTGTTGAAGCTTTTTTTGATATGATTCATTTCCAATATCTTCACGGTGCATATCCTCCTTCTTACTGATAATAATTCATTGATTTTTCCGCCTTGCCCATCACATAGTCGACAATGGCGTTAAACAGGAAGTAGAACACGCCTGCAACGACAAAGGGCATGAAGCTTGTCTCCGAGTTTGCTATCTGCTTGCCGATAGTGAACATTTCCTGATAGGAAACCGTAAAGGCCATGGAGGTATCCTTTACCAGAGTCACGACCTCGTTCGTGATGCTGGGCATGATGCGCTTGATCACCTGAGGCAGAATGATGCGGAAAAACGTCTGGATCTTTGAATAGCCGAGTATTTCGGCGGCCTCGTATTGACCGACCGGTATGGATTCGATACCGCTTCGGTAGATCTCGGCAAAATATGCCGCGTAGTTTATCGCAAACGCGATAACAACAGGTATGAGCTTATTTCTGGAAACGGAAAAATGAAAGAGATAATACGGACCGTAAGTAATTGCAATCAGCTGCAGCATCAGAGGCGTTCCTCTGAGAACGGAAATGATAAAACGGGTTATGTTGGATATTATCTTGCTTTTGCTCATCCTGAGCATGGCGACGCCCATGCCTAATGGCAGTGAAAATAAAAGCGTTAAGAAAAAGATCGCGCATGTCCCGCTCAGGCCTTCAAACATTTTCGCGATCATTGTCATTAAACTCATAGATCATCCTCGCTTTAAAACGCACGCATTTCCCGAAAGCGATCATACGCTCTCGGGAAATGAGCTGCTTTTTATATCATGCCTTAATGTAAAGAGTGCTTACTTGTTCAGGAAAATAAGGTTGTTTGCGATGTCGGGGTACTTTGCAGCGATCTCGGCGTAAGTGCCGTTTTCAACGAGCTCATCAACGGCGCCCTGGATCTTGTCGCAGAGCTCCTGATCGCCGGAGCGGAATGCGATGCCGTACTGCTCAGCACCGAGCTTCTCGTCAAGAATGGTGAAGCCTTCGTTTTCCTCAACGTATGCCGCCGCTACGGGGTAGTCAACGAGCACAGCGTCAACGCTGCCGCCGCCGAGCTCGGTGAAGCATACCAGGAAGCTGTTGCAGGTCACGAGATCCTTAAAGGTGGCTGACAGGTCGGAAAGATCGCCGGAAAGCAGGCTTTCACCGGAGGTGCCGAGCTGAACGGCAACTACCTTGCCGGCAAGGTCGGCGGAGGACTTGATGTCGCTGCCTTCCTTGACTACGAGGACCTGAGTGTTGTCATAGTAGGGCTCGGAGATGACGTAGCCGGCTTCCTTCATGCTGTCGAGAATGGTCATGCCGGACCAAATGCAGTCGCACTCCTCAGAGTTGAGCTGAACGAGCTTCTGATCCCAGTTAACTCCGAACACCTCGAGCTTCCAGCCGAGGAGATCGCAGGCTGCCTGGCAGACCTCGATATCAAAGCCGGACAGTTCACCGTCCTCGCCGATCGAGGAGAAAGGCGGATACTCAGGGTCAACGCCCATGATAAATGTGGTGGTATCATCATCGGCTGTCTCGCCGTTGCCGCCGCAGGCGCACAGTGCAAACACCATCATGAGTGCAAGCATCATTGCAATGATTTTCTTCATTTCATTTTCCTCCAAAACTTATAAATTAATTAAGTGGCTTGTTATCACGCTGCTATAATAACACATTAGCGAAATAAAGCAAGTGGTTTTCGGTATTTTGCTGTGCGTTTTTTGCACAGCAAATTTATACACTTTTGTTGCAATGCCGCTTTAATTCCTATTAAAATCATGGTATATTAAATTCACATAGAATTAATAGGAATAAACAACGCCGAACGATACAGAATTATTGTATAGTGAGCGGGCCCCGAATCAAAGCGGAGGTGATAATATGAATGTTACAAGCAAAGGGCGCTATGCCCTGCGGATAATGATCGACCTTGCCCAGCACCGCGATGAGGGCTATATCTCGCTCAAAACTATTTCCGACAGGACGCAGCTTTCGATGAAGTACCTTGAAATGATAGTCGGAAACCTGAAAAAGGCCGAGCTCGTGGACAGTACACGCGGCAAGGAGGGCGGCTATAAGCTCAACAAGACGCCGGGGGAATACAGCATCGGTGAAATACTCCGCTGCATAGAGGATAATCTTGCTCCCGTTGCCTGCATAAAGGAAGGGGAGATACAGTGCGACCGCTCCGGCGCATGCCTCACGGTTCCCATGTGGAAGGAGCTTGACGATATAACAAACGCCTACCTCGACACGGTATCCCTTGAGGATCTGCTCACCGGAGACAAGTGGAGACAGCAAAAAGCTGTTGACTAATGTTCAGTAAAGTGTTACAATTCCCACAGAATTAATAGGATATACGAAAGGAAGATAAATATGTTTGTTTATGCAGATAACGCGGCGACCACCTCCGTCAGCAAGACCGCAGTAGACGCAATGATGCCCTACCTCACCACCCTGTACGGCAACCCCTCGAGCCTGTACGGCTTTGCCCAGGAGGCAAAGGAAGCTCTTGAAGCAGCGAGAAAGACCGTCGCCGACATAATCGGCGCGGAGCCAAGAGAGATATACTTCACCTCCGGCGGCTCCGAGGCGGATAACCAGGCCATCGTTTCCATGGCGAAGTTCGGCGCCATCAAGGGCAAAAAGCACCTTATATCCACCAAGTTTGAGCACCATGCGGTGCTGCACACCCTCAAGCAGCTTGAAAAGCAGGGCTTTGAGGTCACTCTGCTCGACGTCCATGAGGACGGCGTTGTCCGACTTGAGGATGTTGAAAACGCCATCCGCGAGGATACCGCGCTTGTGACCATAATGTTCGCAAACAACGAGATCGGCACCGTGCAGCCCATCAAGGAGATCGGCGAGCTGTGCCGCGCGAAGAAGATCCCCTTCCATACCGACGCGGTTCAGGCGGCCGGCCATATGCCGCTGAATGTTGTGGATATGAACATCGACCTGCTGTCCATGTCCGGCCATAAGTTCCATGCCCCCAAGGGCGTGGGCGTTCTGTACGCAAAGCGCGGTCTGCCGCTGTTCAATATTATCGAGGGCGGCGCTCAGGAGCGCGGCAAGCGCGCCGGCACCGAGAATATCCCCGGTATCGTCGCTCTGGCGGCGGCGCTCAAGGAGAGCGTCGACAACATGGAGGAAAACACCGCAAAGATCATCCCCATGCGCGATAAGCTCTTCGCTGAGCTTTCAAAGATACCTCACTCCAAGATCAACGGCTCCCTTGAGCATCATGTTCCCGGCACCGTGAATATGTGCTTTGAGGGCATCGAGGGCGAGAGCCTCCTGCTTCTGCTGGACGCCAAGGGCGTCTGCGCATCCTCCGGCTCTGCCTGCACCTCCGGCTCCCTCGACCCCAGCCATGTGCTGCTGTCCCTGGGCCTGCCCCACGAGGTCGCCCACGGCTCGCTCCGTCTGTCCATCGGCGAATACAACACGATGGAGGAGATAGACCACATCATCAAGGTAGTACCCGAGGTCGTTTCCTATCTCCGCAGCATATCCCCCGTGTGGGAGGATCTGGAGACCGGAAAAAGGCCCCATCTCATTTAATAAATAACAGCGTTTAAACAGGAGGGAAATATTATGGCACTCTATAGTGAAAAAGTAATGGACCATTTCCAGAATCCCCGCAACGTCGGCAAGATGGAGGACGCAAGCGGCGTCGGCGAGGTCGGCAATGCAAAGTGCGGCGACATCATGAAGATGTACATCAAGGTCGAGGACGGCATAATCGTCGACTGCAAGTTCAACACCTTCGGCTGCGGCAGCGCTATCGCCACCAGCTCCATGGCGACCGAGATGATAAAGGGAAAGCCCGTCGAGGAGGCGCTCGAGCTGTCCAATCAGGCGGTCGTCGAGGCTCTGGACGGTCTGCCCACACACAAGATCCACTGCTCCGTTCTGGCCGAGGAGGCCGTCAAGGCTGCCGTGAAGGATTATTACGACAAAAACGGCATCGAATACGACAAGGAAAAGTTTGCCCAGACCCATGACTGCGACCACTGCGTCGACTGATCTTCGGATTTGAATAACAGAAAATCCTGCAATACGCAAAGTATTGCAGGATTTTTACATTTATGTTGAGTGCTATTTTAGCCTCTCAGTGAGATTTTTGATGGAATCAATAAAGCCGCGCAGCTCCCTGTTGGGCCGGCCGTCGCATTTTCTGACGGCGGCGAGCAGCGCTTCGGCGGCGGAAACAAGCTCGTTAAACAGCGGGTTTGTTCTGCGTGGGGCGGAGGCCTTTCTTTCGATGGGCTTAGGCTCGGTGATGCGCTCAAACTCGCCCTTTGCGAGGTCGAACACCGTGCCGCTGTAAGGCGCGAAGGCCTTATAGCCCAGCCCGTCGTTGAGGCAGGCGGTAAAGCCGTCGGCGCTCTCGGGATCGCCGTGGTTTACGAACACGAGCTCCGGCTTTTTTTCAAAGCCCTTCAGCCACGCGATAAGCCCGCGCTTATCGGCATGGCCGCTGATGCCGGGCAGAGCGGCGATCTCGGCCTTGACTTCGATGTCCTCGTTGAAGAGCTTGACCCGCTTTGCACCGTCGTGCAGGGCTCTGCCGAGTGTGCCGACCGACTGGTAGCCCACGAACAGCACCAGCGATTCCGGCCGCCATAGGTTGTGCTTTAAATGATGGCGCACGCGGCCGGCGTCGCACATACCGGAGGCGGAGATGATGACCTTTGGCGTTTTGTCCTCGTTTATGGCTTTCGATTCGGCCTGGCTGACGGCAAGATTAAGTCCCGGGAAATACAGGGGATTTTCTCCCGAGCGTATGATAGCGGTCATCTCCTCGTCAACATAGCTCGTATCGCACTGAAGGAAAATTCCGGTCGCCTCGATGGCAAGCGGACTGTCGACATAAACGGGGAAGTCGCCGTGACCCTTCACGAGCCCCTTTGACTTTATATCGCGGATGAAATACAGCATCTCCTGCGTGCGGCCCACGGCAAAGGAGGGGATGATGACGTTGCCGCCGCGGTCAAGCGTGCGCTGTATGTATTCGCTCAGGCTTCCGATGTAGTCAGGGCGCTCGTCGCTGTGATTGCGGTTGCCGTAGGTGGATTCGATGACGAGATAATCGGCGTCCTTGACGTGCTTGGGGTCGCAGAGGATGGGCTGGTCGAGGTTTCCTATGTCGCCGGAGAAAACTATCTTCTTTTCGCAGCCGTCCTCGCAGAGCCAGATCTCGATGGCGGCGGAGCCCAGCAGATGCCCGACGTCGGTAAAACGCACCGTGACGGCCTCGTTGAGCTCGATACGGCTGCCGTATTCGCAGGGACGCAGGAGCTTAAGCAGCCCCTCGACGTCATCGAGATCGTACAGGGGCTCGACGGGCGCCTCACCCCGCCGCTCAGCCTTGCGCGATTTCCATTCCGCGTCGGCTACCTGAATGTTGCCGCAGTCGCGGAGCATTATATCCAGCAGGGCGCAGGTGGCGGAGGTAGCGTAAACGCTGCCGCGAAATCCTTTTTTGTACAGCAAAGGGAGCAGACCGGAGTGGTCGATGTGCGCGTGGGTCACAAGCGCGAAGTCCAGGCAGGAGGCCTCGACCGGCAGCTCCTGATTGACGAAAAGATCCTTGCCCTGCTCCATGCCGCAGTCGACGATGCCCTTTTTGTCGCCGACTTCTATGAGCGTACAGCTGCCCGTTACTTCGTGGGCAGCGCCGAGAAAGGTTATCTTCACGGCGACACCTCAGAGGTTAGGCGTCCAGCCGTTGAAGGGATCGGGATCTACAGGAGCGGTGAGCTGTCTGTAGTACCCGGCGCAGGTGAGTTCATAGTAGGGCAGGAAATATATCTGGACCAGGATACCGAAGCCGATGACGCTGACGACGGGGATGGCAAGCTCGGAGCTGATGAAGTTTGCGATCCCGACAAGAACCGCCCAGCCGATGAAGCTCAGGTCGAGAACGAAAAGCTCCCATTTGTGACCGGCCATGAGGCGCTTGCTCTCGCTTATGCACTCAAGGGCGCTCATCTCGGGGTGCTCGAGCAGCAGGTATATCGCCATTCGGTAGCGGTAGTAAGCAATAAAGGCGGGGAAGATAAGCAGCAGAGCCCAGAGAAAAATGAAAACTCCCTCGAGTATGTACAGCCATATTATGCGGAAAAACATACCGAAGCCGTCAAAAATATTCCAATAGCTTGCGCCGGAGCCGCTCAGAGTACGCAGTACGAAGATGGTAAAGCCCGCGCCAAGCACGGTAGTGACGAGTGAGATGGCGATGTCGAGCAGAGACTCAGCCGGCGTAGGCATGGCCTCCTGCAGAGCGTAATAATACTGCTCCGGGTCGACGGATGGAGCATATTCGCCGTATTCATTAATGCTGAAGCGGAAGCCGTTGGTGAACTGAGAACTGATGGCCTCGGTGGAGCCGCCGACTATCTTATACGACAGAAAGCCGAGAACAGCGATGATAACGAGGTAGATAATGGCCATGTAAACCGGCTTGGGGTCAGAAGTCCGGATCAAGTCCTTGGCCTGAGATTTGAGAAGCTTACGATCCATGGAAATAACCTCCTGATAGTAATGTGCTAATTATAACATCTTTTTTTATGAAAGAACAGCCATAATATGAAAAAGAAAAATTAAAATTATAAGAGTAGAAATTTCTTGACAAGCATGAGAATGAATGCTATTATAATCAAGCATTAAAAATTTGCGCGAGTGGTGGAATTGGCAGACTCGCTAGATTCAGGTTCTAGTGCTCACTCCGGGCGTGCGGGTTCAAGTCCCGCCTCGCGCACCAAAAATACGGCAACCCCATCAGGGGCTGCCGTATTTTTTTGTGCTCGGGGCGACTCGGCTTGAAGCCGGATACCGGGGCCCCCGGGGAAGCGGAGGCTTTCCCGGGGAAAAGGAAGAATGACCGAAGCCGACGAAGCCGCGCCGATAAGCGGAGCGGCAAGTCACACTCGGTTATTCTGACGCCGTCCCGCCTCGCGCACCAACTTTAAAGACTCGAAAATGCAAGTTTTCGGGTCTTTTTTGCGTTTTCGTGGACTTTTCGAACGATTTGTCAATAATCATGAAATGCGTCCAAAGCGAAATAAGCAAACTATCAACAACATAAGCCCACGCCTCAAACGAGGCGCGGGCTTTTACTATACGCTCAATCGTTTTTATCCCATGTGCGCTCGGAGATTATATACCGGGGGCGATGCTTGGTTTCCATGTATATCTTGCCGATATACTCGCCAATGATGCCGAGGCAGATGAGCTGCACGCCGCTGACAAAGCAGATGATGCAGGTCATGCTCGCCCAGCCGGCGACTGTCCTGCCGGACAGCGCGGCGATGAGCGCCCATATAACGCCCACGAAGCTGAGAAACGCGACGACGATGCCGAAGCTCATGATAAGGCGCAGCGGCTTTACCGACAGACTGGTTATACCGTCCGCTGCAAGCGAGAGCATTTTACGCAGCGGATACTTGCTGTCTCCGGCGAGACGTTCGGCGCGGGCGTATTCGATGCTGGTGCTCTTAAAGCCAACAAGCGGTACCATACCGCGCAGGTAGAGGTTGACCTCCTTAAAGCCGGCAAGCTCCCGCAGTACCCTTGAACTGATAAGGCGGTAGTCGGCGTGGTTATACACGACCTCCGCGCCCATGGCGGCAAGAAACTTATAAAAGCCCTGAGCCGTTGTGCGCTTGAAGAACGAGTCGCTTTTGCGCTCCGAGCGCACGCCGTAAACCACCTCGCAGCCGCCGAGGTATTCGTCGACCATCCTGTCCATGGCGTTAATGTCGTCCTGACCGTCGCAGTCGATGGATATGGTGATATCACAGCTATCCTTCGCCTCCATCAGACCGGCGAGAACGGCGTTCTGGTGGCCGCGGTTGCGGCTCTGGCGTATGCCGATGCAGCGCTCGTCCGCCTCTGCAAGACCGGATATGATGTCCCAAGTGCCGTCCCTGCTTCCGTCGTCAACGAGCAGAAGACGGCTGTCGGCGGATATTTTGCCCTCGGCAGCAAGCTGCCCGAGTTTATCGAGAAACATGGGAGCCGTTATTGGAAGCACCTCCTGCTCGTTATAGCAGGGGACCACAATGTATAATCTCGGAGTGTTCATGATATCACCTTTGTTGGAATTCTTCACATATTATATGCGTTCCCGGCGGTAAATTCAACAGTTTATCATGCACAGTTGGTTTGCAGGGCGCAGGCGCGCCGGATATTATCTCGCCGCTGCCATGGGGGTATGCTTAAGCGTATTTTTCATGCGGTCACGATTTCCCATCCGTACACGTCCGGCGCGTAGGTGTTGGCGTCGATGGTGCAAACATAACGCTTGCCGTTGTAGCTGACTTTATCGCCGGTGTTATATGCGTCATGCGCCCCTGTAGGCTGTACCCATTCGGGATACTCGTCAATGCTGACCACGACCCATAGCGCAGGTGTCGCGTCCGGCGTCCAGTCTGCCTGTGATGTGTGCGCCTGTACGCACTTGTACAGTGTGCCGCCGTGCTGCACCCTATCGTCAACGGCATAAGCCCTGCCGATTGCCCACATCGGGAACAATTCAACGCCGGTCAAGGCGGTTTCATCGCCAAGCGTGACCGCAAGCTGTTCTATTAGCTGCCGCAACTGTTTTGCTTTTGCTCTTGTCATGTTGCACCCCCTAAAAGGATATCCAGAGCTTCCTCTGCGGAAATGTCCTGCTCCTCTGCCGAGCCTTCGGCGGCGATGCGTTCGTCAACGCGGCGCTGTATCTCCTCCTGCCAGTCTGCCGGAACTTCGTCAA
>CALZAG010000025.1 GCA_945613045.1 uncultured Clostridia bacterium
TATTTCCGGTGCTTCAGTTCTGTAGTCCATAATATAACAACCCCGCTTAATTATCTGAAATTATTATAATGGGGAAGTGCCGAAATGTCCATTGGCAGATTGACTAAAAATTAAACAAAATAAAGATTTTGTTTAATTTGGGGGAGTTTAAAAACGAAAGCACTGCATCAAAATGGCTTTACGCCCGTTTGCCGTGCTTTCATTCAATTTCCTCTGTTAGCGGTATCGCGCTGCCGATATCGAACAGCTCGTCTTCTGTCAGATATACGGCTTCGATGCCGCGTTTACTTAGAAAGCTTTCGATTTTGTTTCTCTCGTAAGTGTTCCTTATCATTCCGGTGAAAGCAACTTTATTTTTGTCGATCTTAAATGATGATCCGCCAATAAAACCATATTCAAATCCATCCAGTGTTGCAAGACCTTTATCAACGAGCAGAGCTTCAATGCCGTTTGCTGCAGCTATCTGCGTTATCTTACTGTCATCAGTAATTATCGCGTTTTCATCTACTACGCAGATCGAGCATTTTGTATATCCTTGCTTACATGGGATCATTTCACAGTCAAGTTTTCCTACGACAGATTTATCCGCGGTATTCGGATTATATATAAGCTTACCTCCAATAAGGCAGAAATTTAATCCGGCGTCCATGGGATACGCCTTGCCCGTCGGATTTGGTACCGTGAACAGCTCTATCTTTTGGATATCTATATTGTCAATTAATTGACTATTTCTCAGAAACTCGTAAACCGTTATTCTGCTTCCGCCTAAATGAGCTGCCATCAGGTCGCAATGGCCGGACAGACGTTCATCCGCGAACTCATTATTCCTCAGCCAAATTGGGCTCAAATTGTTCTGAATAAGCGCATTTTCGAGTGTATTTCGATACTTATTTCCAATAATTATATGTCTTACTCTGCTTTGCGGCAGATGCGGTTTTTCAATAAATCCAAGCATATCAACCCAAAGTCGCTTTTATTGCTTCCCGTATGTCCTTGACCGAGATCAGCTCAAGATCACCGGGCTTTTTGATGTCGTCCTTGATATGCGCAGGTATAATACAGCGCTTAAATCCAAGCCTCGCTATTTCAGAGAGCCTTGAATTGAGATTGCTGACACTGCGGATTTCTCCGGACAGACCGACCTCTCCTACTGCTGCCAGGTCTCTGCCGAGCGGAAGATCCCTGAAGCTGCTTGCAATCGCAAGAAGCGTTGCCAGATCTGCGGCCGGCTCGTCCAGCTCAAGTCCGCCTATAACATTAATGTATGCATCGCAGCCGGAAACTGACATACCGCCGCGCTTCTCAAGCACAGCAAGTAATAAAGTGGCACGGTTGTAGTCGATACCGTTTGTACTGCGTCTGCCCGAGTTATACGCCGCCGGAGCTATAAGAGCCTGTATCTCGGCCAATATCGGACGCGAACCCTCTATAACACAGGTAACACAGGTCCCTGGGGCGTTCTGCGGTCTTCCTGACAGCATTATCTCCGATGGATTTTTAAGCTCTTTGAGTCCTGTTTCGGCCATTTCAAAAACGCCTATCTCATTTGTAGAGCCAAAACGGTTTTTGCCCGCCCTCAGTATTCTGAAGGAGGTGCTGCGCTCGCCCTCAAAATACAAAACGCAGTCAACCATATGCTCAAGCACTTTGGGTCCGGCTATGCTCCCCTCTTTATTTATATGGCCGATAACAAAGGTTGTGAAGCCTTTTTCCTTCGTCATGCGCATGATCGACATGGTGCATTCGCGCACCTGGCTGACGCTGCCGGGCGCAGAGCTTATATCCTGATCGAACATAGTTTGAATAGAGTCGATTATAACAATATCAGGCGAGAGCGCTTCAATGTTTTCCAGAACCTCTGTAAGTCCGGTCTCCGCAAGAACATATATGTCGCCCTTATCGACGCCGAGGCGCTGAGCGCGCATTTTCAGCTGACGCTCGCTTTCCTCGCCGGTGATGTATAGGATCTTAGGATTTCCCTCGGTCATACCACAGAGCTGAAGCAGGAGCGTTGATTTGCCGATGCCCGGGGCGCCGCCCACCAGCACCAGCGAGCCTTTTACCGCTCCACCGCCCAAAACTCTGTCAAGCTCCCCTATTCCTGTTGAAAACCTGAGTTCGGCTTCGGTATCCAGCTCCGCTATAAGCTTCGGCTTCTTTAAAAACATTTTTGCAGAACTGCCCTTAGCCGCTCCCCTTCCCTTAACATCCGCTTTTACCTCTACCAGGCTGTCCCATGCGCCGCAGGCTGTGCATCTGCCGCTCCATTTAACCGTTTCATTGCCGCATTCAGAGCAGCAGAACACTGTCTTTTGTTTCATATTTCCTCCTACGCCGGAAACTGACTGTTTGAAAACTGTATATACGAGCCTATCAGAACCACAGCAATTTTAAGCTGGTATTCCGAGGTCGAGAGCTGTCGGGACTCGTCCGGATTTGACATAAACCCACATTCAGCCAGTATTGCAGGACATTTGACGCTTGACGTAAGCAGAAGCTCCGACGGAGCAGGTCTTGCCACCCTTCGGTTCTCCGGGTCGAGAAGCGAGACCATATTATCCTGCGTGATGAGGCCGAGTTCTCGGCTTCCCTCGGTATCAGCATACATTATTTCAGCTCCGCTGACAAGCTCACTCGGAAATTTATTTTGGTGAATACTGATAAGCAGCGAATTTTCAATCGAATTTGCCAGCTCAGCCCGCGAAACCAAGCTGTTATGCTCGCTGTAACTGCCGCTGTCGGAGTTGTCGCTGTCCGTATCGCGGGTAAGGACACAGTCTATTCCCAAGAAATCAGAGAGTGCCGACATTTTGAGCGCGATACTCAGATTAATATCGCTTTCTTTTTTCCCGTCGGCGGATACAGCTCCGCCGTCCACGCCTCCGTGTCCGGCATCAATAACAAGCGTATATGCTCTCATCGCACTGTCAGCGCCCACGGCGGTATTGCGCGGAAAGATAATAAGCGCCGCTGCCGCGAGGACCGCAACGGCCGCAAGCACAGACGTCACCTTAATAAAGCTTTTAAGCTCAACCGTAATAAACACAAAATCACCCCACTAACAAACTATGTTCGCGGGGTGATTATTATATCATTCGGTTACGAATTTTTCAAGGCGGTCAAGGCCCTTTTCGATATTCTCCATTGAAGCGGCATATGACCAGCGGACAAAGTTCTTAATGCCGAAGCCGGAGCACGGAACCACCGCGACCAGCGCTTTTTCAAGCAGCGCCACAGCAAAATCATCGTCGTTTTCTATGAGCTTTCCGCCCAAGGTCTTTCCAACCAGTTTCTCGATATTTACCATAACATAGAACGCACCGTTGGGGTTGATGCAGCTTACGCCGGGGATCTCATTAATGCGCTTTACAATGTAGTCACGCCGCTGCAGGAATGCTTTACGCATCTCCTCAATCCCCTCCTGAGGCCCGTTCAGTGCCTCAACGGACGCCCACTGGCTGATTGTAGAAGGTGCGCCGGTCGAATGGCTGAGGAAGTTGGACATTATCTTTGCAAGCTTTTTGTTTGCCGCGCAGTAGCCCACGCGCCAGCCGGTCATGGCGTAGGATTTTGATACGCCGTTTATGAGCAGGGTGCGCTCTTTTACATCTTCACCGAGGCTTGCCATACTTGTGAATTCCATTCCGTCATAGATGAGCTGATAATATATCTCATCGGCAAGAATATAAAGGTCGTGCCTTACGCACACATCGGCGATTGCCTGAAGCTCGTCCTTGGAATAGATCATACCTGTGGGATTTGAGGGGTTGTTGAGCATGAGGCACTTGGTATTATCCGTTATAGCCGCCTCAAGCTGCTCCGCGGTGATCTTGAAATCCTGATCCTCGCCCGCCTGAACGATAACGGGAGTGCCGCCCACCATGCGGACCATCTCATAATAGCTGACCCAGAACGGCGCGGGAATTATGATCTCGTCGCCGGGATTTGTAATAGCGGCAAGAGCAATATAAACGCTGTGCTTTGCACCGCTGGCAATGACGATCTGTGTGTAATCATAGTCAACGCCGCAGTCGGTCTTCAGGCGCTGTGCTATTGCTTTGCGCAGAGGAACAATGCCCGCGGCGGGAGTGTACTTGGTCTTACCCTCACATATGGCTGCGATCGCCGCCATACTTATATTATCTGGAGTTTTAAAATCAGGTTCGCCCGTGCCGAAGCCGACAACATCAAGTCCGTCGGCTTTCATCTGCTTTGCAAGACTGTCGACAGCAAGAGTTGTTGATGCTCGAACCGCTTCCGCAATTTTTGATACTGGTTTCATTATTATCATCTCCGTTTTTTAGATAGGATAATTATATCTGTAAAATATTCGCTTTTCAATTATTAAAATATATAAATCTGCGGTTTTTAGTCCGGATTTTATATGCAAATATAAAAAATGAGCCCAGTCAATTAAAAAGCTTCATAAAAATAAATATTGCATAGGCGCCGCTGAAATGACGCCTATGCAAATCTAAGCTACAGCAAAATACAGATAAGCGTACCCCTGCTTTCGTTTATTATGCGCTGCAGGGTCTCCTGAAGCTTTGCTCTTGCGTTTTGCGGGAGGCTGTTCAGTCTTTCGGCTATCCCTTCCTCCGCTATGTCGTACAATGGTCTTCCGAAGATGTTGGATTCCCAAAGTCTGCTCATATCGCCCTCGAAGCCCTGAAGCAGGAAGCTGATTATCTCCTCGGAGGCGTTGTCGCCGCCAATAGACGGGCTTACTACTGTCTCCACACTGGTTCTCAGCATATGTATGGCAGGCGCTCTCGCCTTCAGTTTAACGGCGTACTTACCCCCATGCTTTACAAGCTGCGGTTCTTCTATCTGGAGCTGCTCGTGATCCGGCATGACAACGCCGTAGCCGGTGTTTTTTACGGATTCCAGGGCGTCTTTTATTTTATCAAACTCCTGCTTTACCGCGCTCATTTCACGCAGTATGCTCACAAGCTGACCGTCGCTTTGGATATCGAGGCCTGATTCGTCACTTATAAGCTTATAGTAAAGCGCCCGGGGTATTTCGATCGCAATATTTATAACGCCGCTGCCCATATCGCTGTTTTCAATATATGCCGCCTCGACAAGCTCCGACTGCCCCATTTCAGACAGCATACCCCTGATGTCATTAACACAGCAGATGCCGCTTGACGAGTTTATTATGCTGCTAAAAAGCTCTGATTTCATGCTGTTTCCGTATTCTATCGCATCGAACCAGTCAGGAAACTTTATACTGATCTCGGAGAGCGGGAACTGGCCGAGTACCCGGCGCATGATCTCTGTTATCCCGGTCTCATTAAGCTGCTGACAATTGACTCTCATGCAGGGAGCGGAATATTTTTCGGCAAGCTGCGCCTCGAGCTCCATTGCGTACTCTGAATCAGGGTCTGCGCTGTTGAGCAGTATTACAAAGGGTTTTCCAATGCTTTTCAGCTCTGATACCACTCTTTCCTCCGGTTCAACATAGGCGGCTCTGTCGATATCACAGATGCTGCCGTCGGTGGTTATCACAAGGCCTATGGTCGAGTGGTCGCATATCACCTTTCTGGTGCCGGATTCGGCCGCCTCGGTCATCGTCACCTCGTGGTCAAACCATGGGGTCGTGACAAGTCTTTCGCTGCCGTCTTCAAAGCGGCCAGATGCGCCGCTGACCATGTAGCCTACGCAGTCGACGAGCCGCACAGAGCAGCTTGTGTCCTCTCCGAGCCTGATCTGCACGGCTTCCTCCGGCACAAATTTTGGCTCCGCCGTCATTATGGTCCTGCCTGAGCCGCTTTGCGGCAGTTCGTCTCGGGCGCGCTCGCGCATATATTCATCATCAATATTGGGAATAACAATGCTCTCCATGAAGCGCTTAATAAACGTCGACTTTCCCGTGCGAACAGGTCCGACTACCCCGATCATTATCGCGCCGTTTGTTCTTGCAGATATATCCTTATAAATATCGGTATTATTCATAGAAAAACCTCCGCAGCCTTCTCGTTTGTACGAGTTTATGAGCCGCGGAGGACAAATATTACATTCAGAAGAAGCGAACTGTTTGTTTATGAACAGAGGAAACTATAAATTCGGTGTCTATAAACTCCTCGCTAAGTTTTTGAGCCAGTACCGGAATAATAACATTTTCGGTGCAGAAGTGGTCGGCGTCAATAAGGTTTACCCCAAGTTCCTTAGCGTCAAGGAAGCCGTTATATTTTATGTCCGAGGTCACATAGGTATCACAGCCCATGGATTTTGCAAGAGCTATGCACGAGCCGCCGGCGCCGCCCATAACTGCCAGCCTTTTGACTTTTTTCCCCGCGTCGTGATACCTCAGGCCGCCGGTATTCAGAGCTTTCTTGCATATGCTGAGAAATTCCGCAAACCCGATTTCGCTTTTTAGCTCACCAACGCGGCCGCAGCCGACCTCGTTTCCCTCCGCATCTTTACCGGATAACTCAAGAAAACCTTGTACGTTGGCCCCGAGAGCACTCATGAGCGCGTCATTAACTCCGCCTTGAGCAATATCAAGATTTGTGTGCATACAAATGGCAGAGATATCGTTTTTTATGAGTTCGATTATCTTCCTGCCGGTGAGATCATCAGCAGTAACGCTTTTGATCGCTCCGAATATCAGCGGGTGGTGCGACACAATAAGCTCAGCTCCTATGCTCTTTGCCTCTTGAATAACTTCATCGGTTATATCAAGTGCCAGCAGACACTTCCCCGCTTCAGCGTCGTAATCGCCGACGAGCAGCCCGACATTATCAAAGTCCATTTTCAGGCTCACCGGCGCAAGGGCATTCAAAAAATCGTATATGTCCCTGATTTTAGTCATTTTGGCGTCCTTTCATTTCCTCAAGCTCGGCTATCATGTTTATTATCATCATATTCCATGCCCTGAGCGAAGCTTTATCAGCGTTTTGAAGGCTGTTTGCAGCCAGTTTAAAGCGTTTGATATATGTGCTCAGCAATTTATCAAAATACTTGCTGTCCTGTATCTGTTGCAAACGTCCCGTATAGAGCTCCGCGTCCCTATATTTCGGGCTCTCGCCGGGCTGCGCACATATAATCTGATAAAGCATACCGTTTTCCTCGGTCTGCCATTCGCTTGTTATGGCAAACCCGTTGTTTACAAGCCAAAACCTTAGTATTTCAGGCTTTGTAACCGGTTGGAGTATGAGCTTATAATCGCTGCGCGCGGCCCACTCCGGCATATCATACAGGCCGCGATCCAGAATGCCGGTGATCGTATCGCCGCCAATTCCCGCTACAATAACAGTGTCGACCTTTGAGCTGTCAACTCCGCTCAGCCCGTCGCATAAAACGAGCTCTACCGAATCCGTTAATCCTGCGTTTTCAAGGCTTATACGGGCTTTTTCAAGAGGACCTTCGTTTATATCGCTTGCAACAATATTCCCCTTATATCCGCTTCTGCGCAATATTATAGGGATGTAGGCATGATCAGTTCCGACGTCCGCAACCCCGACGCCGCTCTTTGCCAAAGATGCAATTAGTTCAAGTCTGTTGCTCATAACACTCCATATAAGCGAAAAAGCCGGAAAACCGGCTTTTTCGCTGCGCATTAATTACAGGGACAGAAGGTAAGCCTTGAGCTCAATGATGAATTCATCGGGGTCAACGCCATGAGCGGCGCATGCCTGTTCAAGGCTCTCAGCGGTAGCGAGGGCGCAGCCGAGGCAGTGCATACCCAGCTCCTGAAATTTGGGCATTGCCTCTGGGAAGTTCTCAAGAATTTCAGAGATAATGCTCTCTCTGTCAATGTCCATGATCTTAAGCATTTCCATAATTGTATCTCCAATCAAATAGATTTAGAAAAAAGAACGGGACGTCAAGAGGACGTCCCACTCTATTCCTGCAGGTTTTGATCCTCAGGCTTCTTCCTTCATCTTTGCAAAGCACTCGCTGCAGTATACAGGGCGATCGGTCTTGGGCTCAAAGGGAACCTTCGCCTCGCCGCCGCATGCTGCGCAAACTGCGGTGAAGAACTCACGGGGACCGCGAGCTGCGTTCTTGCGGGCGTCACGGCATGCCTTGCAGCGCTGGGGCTCGTTCTGGAAGCCGCGCTCTGCGTAGAATTCCTGCTCACCGGCGGAGAACACGAACTCCTGACCACACTCTTTGCAAACTAAGGTCTTGTCTTCGTACATTTTGAATCCTCTCTTTGAAAATCTCGCCTGTCGGCTTTTATATGCGTCAGCTATCGCTGATATCGCCTGATTTAAGCAGTCGCGCAGTTTTGCGCCTTATCCTTTGAATAGCATTATCAACAGCCTTTACGCTTTTTGAAGTTACTCTTGCTATTTCCTTATAGCTTAGGCCACTCAGATAATGAATCAAAACTTCTCTTTCAAATTTTGAAAGTACTTTCAGTAAGGATAAGTATAGTTCTTCAGTGTATTTTCTGTTCTCTCTTGCCAGGACCTGCTCTTCAGGGGACTTCTGAAAAAATTCAGCGTATGCCGACATGGGGGTCTGGGATTCATCTGAGAGTATAGAGTCTAAGGGGACGCCGTCGTTAAGCGGAATATGCTTTAGACTTGAGGCTGATTTTACAGCGGATTTCAACCGATTGCAGATGCAGCATTCAGCAAATGTTTTAAATGAGGTATTGTGCTCGGGGTCAAACTGTCTGACTGCAGAGAGCAGTCCGAACATTCCCTCCTGAATAAGGTCTTCACTGTCTCCGCCGGCAAGGAACAAGGGTCTCGCGCAAATTCGCACCAAACGCATATATTTTGATACGAGCTGCTCCTCCGCCAAACGGTCGCCTTGAGCCGAAAGCTTCTGTAGTTCAGTATCCTCTAATTCAGCGTAATTAAACATAGAATAATCACTATAACTTCCAATAATACTATTATAGTATATATCAAATTTGGTGAAAGTCAATAGATTAAAACCTAAAAATATACAGTTTATTCAGAAAATTGAGGTTTTTTTACAAGCCGAGCTCCTGCTGACCGAGATATTCTATCCCCAAATGGTTATATGTCTTTCTGGTTACGCAGCGGCCGCGAGGAGTTCTTGTCAAAAATCCCTGTTGGAGTAGGTACGGCTCGTACACATCTTCAAGAGTTACGGCATCCTCATTGATAGTCGCGGCAAGCGTCTCAAGGCCTACGGGGCCTCCGCCGTAGAACTCGATAATGCTCCTTAACATTCTCCGGTCGAGCGCGTCCAGGCCGAGCTTATCGACTTCCAGTCTGGAAAGCGCCATATCGGCGACGTCCTTGGTGATGACGCCGTCCGCTCTGACTTGGGCAAAGTCCCTTACTCTGCGCAGCATACGGTTTGCGATTCTGGGAGTTCCCCGCGATCTTGACGCGATCTCCTCAGCCCCTTCCCTGTCGATCTCAATTCCGAGTATATCGGCAGAGCGCTCAACGATCCGCCGCAGCTCATCGACCGTATACAGTTCAAGGCGCAGCGTTACGCCAAATCTGTCCCGAAGCGGCGCGGTAAGCTGGCCGGATCGGGTCGTGGCTCCGATAAGTGTGAACTTAGGCAGCTCAAGATGAAGAGAATTCGCCGAAGGGCCTTTGCCGAGAATGATATCTATCGCATAGTCTTCCATCGCAGGATATAGGATTTCCTCATACGCGCGGTTGAGCCTGTGTATCTCATCCACGAACAGGATGTCGCCCTCATTCAGATTTGTGAGCATGGCGACAAGGTCGCCCGGCTTCTCTATCGCAGGACCCGATGTTATTCTCATATTCACGCCCATCTCGTTGGCGATGACAGCGGCGAGCGTCGTTTTGCCCAGGCCCGGAGGACCGTGCAGCAGCACATGGTCAAGCGGCTCGTTGCGCAGCCTTGCCGCGTCTATAAAAACGCTGAGATTGTCCTTTGCCTTTTCCTGACCTATATACTCGGTGATGGTCCTCGGCCGCAGACTTCCCTCTCCTGAATCTTCCGGGAGTACAGACGAGCTCGTTACTATTTGCTGATCTTCAAGTCCGTCCGAAAAATTAATGCTCATGTTTTGCCTCCCTACATAAGATTCTTAAGAGCGATCTTAACTATCTGCTCCGTGCTCATTCCGCTAATATCCATTCCCTTGAGGGCGGAATTTATCTCTGGTGTAGAATATCCCAGCACCATGAGCGCGGCAACAGCCTCATTTCTTGAGTCTCCGTCCGCCGGCGAGTGTATTACCGGGAGTTCAACAGATGAGCTGCCCATTTCCTTGGAAACCTTGTCCTTTAGTTCAAGGATCACACGCTGTGCGATCTTCTTTCCGACTCCCTGAGCAACAGTTATGGCCTTCTCATCGCCGTTCATGATTGCTATGGCAAGTCCTTCCGGAGTTGCCGCGGACAAAATGGCCTGAGCAGCCTTGGGACCGATGCCCGAGACCGTCAGCAGCATATCAAAGCAGCGTTTTTCGCTGAGCGTTGCGAAACCATAGAGCTCGAAGCTGTCTTCCTTGATATATTCTGAAATATAAAGCTTGGCTTTTTCATTAAGCTTTATTTTTGAAAGAGTGTTAACTGTGGTGTTTACGGCGTATCCGACGCCGCCGCAGTCAACGACCGCAAGATTTATATCTATATCGGATACTGTTCCGGCTAAATGGTAGAACATACTTCGTTATCTCCTTTTTGGCTGAGAAGTGATGTTGAGCTCCTCGCGTGACAGATCGCAAGAGCCACCGCATCCGCCGCGTCATCGGGCTTCGGCGCCGCCGGAAGGCTGAGTATCCGGCGAACCATATCGATCACCTGATTTTTCTCAGCTCGACCGTATCCTACAACAGCCTGCTTAACCTGAAGCGGTGTGTACTCAAAAACTCCGACTCCGGCCCGGTATGCAGCAAGCAGTATAACGCCCCTTGCATGGGCCACCGCTATGCCTGTAGTGACATTAGTATTGAAGAAAAGCTCTTCTATCGACATTACGTCAGGAGAAAATGTGCTAATAAGCTCATTCATGTCGCAGAAAATTCTGTCGAGCCTGCTTGACAGAGACGTATGCGCACAAGTGCTTATAACGCCGCAGGTAACGAGCTTCAATTTATTCTTATCTGAGTCAACTATGCTGAATCCAACCGTCGCAAGGCCGGGGTCGATGCCTAAGATACGCAAAATCATCACATCCTGATTCTAAATTTTATCACAACAGTATTCTAATCGCAATAACAAAAACGCCGCATCATCAGCAGATGCGGCGTTTGACACCTTTAATATGTACTTATGCTCTGGGGTGAGCCTTATTATAGACATCCTTGAGCTGTTTTTTCACGAGCTGCGAATAAATCTGAGTAGAGGATATGTCAGCATGGCCGAGCATTTCCTGGATCGAGTGCAGATCCGCGCCGTTTTCAAGCAGATGAGCCGCAAAAGAGTGGCGCAGCGTATGCGGTGTTATCGTTTTTTCAATATGCGCCTTCTGCTGGTATGATTTTATGATCTTCCAAAAGCCCTGACGCGACATTCTTTCTCCGCTCACATTTACAAACAAAGCTTTCTCAGTGGGCAGGGCTATCATTTGCGGACGTATAAACTCGATATACTCAGACAGTGCTTTGACGGCGGCCGGATAGAGTGGAATATAGCGCTCCTTATCCTTACTGACGCATCTAATGACTCCTGCGGAAATATTGACATCATTTATATCAAGGGCTATCAGCTCACTGACTCGTATTCCCGTCGCATACAGCAGCTCCAGCATGGCTCTGTCCCTGTAGCCCTTCGCATCGGTGCAGGAGGGCTGTTCAAGCAAAAGCTCGACCTCTTTACTTGTAAGTATCTGCGGAAGCTTCTGCGCCGCTTTATCCGGGACAAGCTTTCCGGTGGGATTATCCTTAATATATCCTTCGTTGAGCAGGACGCTGTACAGACACTTGATGGATGCAATCGCCCTTGAAACTGTGGCAATGGACTTGCCGTTCCCCTTAAGCCAACCTATGTACTCTGACAGCACATCCTCGGTAGCGGTATCAACAGTCTCACTTGTGTGGGTATCCAAATAGTCGCACAGCTGGCGCACATCGCGCAGATATGAACTAAGGGTGTTTTGTGAACACTTCTTAACATCAACAAGATACTTTTCGAAAAAATCGAGACATTCTGATCCAAGCATTCAATAACCCCCTTTCTGAAAATTCATATAGTTATGCCGGTCATGTAAGTACAAAATAACCGGAAACAAGCAGCAGCATCACCATAAGGACGAATATAACCTGATATCTGACAAGCTCCGATTTGAGCTTTCTGTTGGAGCTGATGCAGCTTTGAATGCTTTTGGAGAGCTTCATGGCATAAGACGACACAAAAAGCACGGAGAAAATAAAAGCAAATACTAAAAGATAAAAAAACAGGAAATCAGGAAAAGAATGAGACTTCCCGTTATAAATATAAGAGACTGCTTCAACGGCAAAGCCGCCTGCAATGCAAAAGCACGGCAATGTGATCACAGCAACGGCTGACATTACACCGAAATATATAGCTCCAAGAAGAACCATACACACAAGCATTGGGAGCAAAGAAGGCTCAATTCCAATCGAATCTCCAAGCGACGTAATGTACCCCACCGCCGTATCCCTTATAACAGTAAACCATACGGCTCCCAGCAAGAGCGCAAGGCAGGCCGGCAGAAAGCAAGGGCTGAATTCGGCAGACAGTCTTAGTTTTTTGCGTATAAATAAATTCTCCATCAGTTCTCTCCATACAAAACTCATTATAGAGAATAACTTATGGATTTACATAATTTCTGTTTATTCACAATATAATACAATTTTTAAATGTAATCAAGGCTTTTTAAAGAAAATGATGATTTTTGTTAATTATGTCGATATATTATGTAAACTTTATTATGTAAACCAAAGTACTATTCTCAGTTTCAGCGTTGATTACGGCTTGTAAAAGCGCAATATTTGGATATGTATTTTCGCATAATGCACTATATATAGGTTATCAATTAATGTTATGTAAACTTATCGGTAAGTATACTCACAGTTATCTCAGGTTCGCTTTTTGCGGCTTTTGTGAAATTTTTTGTTACTTTTGCCTAAATTGACTATACTCCCTATCAGTCCCCCGGCTACTGCTGAGGCAAAGATTCTTAATATTTTGAGCCAGCTTATCGCATCGGGATAGGTAAGAATCGGTATCACTACCAATACGGCCGCAAATATTATTCCTGTTATAAGTCCTCTTAGAAGCTTGTTTGTGCTCCCCATGGCTGAAATGGCGCTCCCAATAGCAGCGCAAAGCAGAACGATTATACTCAGCACAATGTCAGCATTGTCTGCGGTACACTTCCCTCTTTCAATTAGCAGAGCATACGCCACGCATAGCAGCGCCGACACAGCCAATGCTGAAATTGTGCCTTTTATAATTTGTCCTTTTTCTTTGCTCTTGCTTCCTGACATAAAAATCCCCCCGACTAATGATGTTTGTACATCATATTAGCCGGGGGGATTTTTAATTCTATTTATTTTTTTCTTTTGCCTCAGCGGCTTCCGCCCTGACATTGGAGCTTACTGCCCATTTCTTGAACTGTACGCGAACCTTATCTTCGCTTGTTTCTATTGTGATGTCATCCTCAGTTATATGAACAATTGTGCCCATAACGCCGCCGATTGTTACTATCTCATCGCCAACACTGAGCGCATTGCGCATAGCCTCGATTTTTTTCTGCTTCTTCTTTTCGGGTCTTATCATGAAGAACCACATCAGCACAAAGAAAAGTAGAAGAATAATGATCATGGAAGCAGAGCTTCCCGTTGCGCCGCCTGTACCGGTTAAAAACATAATTTGCTCCTTTTTAAATTAAAATTGTTTTATTATAAAATATAGACTAATTATACATATTAATTTACGCAATTTCAAGTATTTTATATTCGCGTATCCAACAATTTTGAATATTTGCTTCGAAATTCATTAAATGTCCCCTGTTCAAGGCTGTATCTTATCTTCTCTGTCAGCTTGTTGTAAAAATAAAGATTATGAGTCACCGCAAATCGCATTGCGAGCATTTCATTTGCTTTAAACAGATGCCTTACATAGGCTCTCGTATATCGCTTGCATACAGGGCAGTCGCACTCAATATCTATCGGCTGACTGTCGGCCATATATTTTTCATTTTTGATGTTGATGATTCCGCCCCATGTAAACAAATGTCCATGCCTTCCGTTTCGTGCAGGCATGACGCAGTCGAAAAAGTCCACGCCTCTTGCAACGCTCTCGATTATATTTCCCGGGGTACCGACTCCCATCAGGTAACGTGGCTTGTCCTTCGGCATATACTCCTCGACCGCCTCTATGGTGTCGTACATCTCCTGATGGCTCTCCCCTACTGCCAACCCTCCTATCGCATAACCCGGAAG
>CALZAG010000026.1 GCA_945613045.1 uncultured Clostridia bacterium
CCTGCCCAGATCGTCGTATCCGTATCCGCTGGTGCCCGCAAAGCAGGTATCGGATACCTTGTTATCCTGAAAAGCAGACATGACCTTTATCGTGTTCAGCTCCGCAGTCCGGTCGATCCTTTCAAACTGCGCCTTAATCTCGGCCTCGACTTCTTTTGCAAGAGCATATACCTCGGGTTTTATATCTGAAATTTTCATGTTAAAGCTCCATGACTATCTTTTTAAAATGCTTGCCGCGCTCCATAAAGTTTTTAAACTTATCAAACGCCGCGCAGGCGGGAGAAAGAAGCACGATATCCCCGGGCTCGGCTGCGGCCGCCGCCGCATGAACGGCTTCGTCGAAATCGTCAATTATCACGAGCGGGAAATCCTTGGTATAGTAGGCTGAAGCCTTCACGGCCTGAGCTATCTTATCTGCCGTTGCGCCTGTAAGATAAAGCTTTTTTACATGCTGACAAATCTCATCGCCTAAGCTGTCGAAGGGAATGTGCTTATCATATCCGCCGGCGATGAGAATGGGTTTTACCTTAAGCGCATGAAGTCCGGCAGCGGTGCGGCTGGGGCTGGTGCCGATGGAATCATTAATGTATACAACTCCGCCCAGCTCTCTTACGCGCTCAAGACGGTGCTCAACTCCGTCAAAGCTCTTTGCAACTTTAATGCAGACACTGTCATCCACAAGGCCGTCGGTCGCTGCAAAGGCAGCCATATAGTTTTCAAGGTTATGAAGCCCGGGAAGCCTGATATCATCGGCGGCCATGAGCCTTGCAGGAACTCCGCTTTTTACTCTGTATATTATGCCGTCCTCAGCATAAACACCGTTTTCGGGCTTTGACACTCTGCTGAAGAAGCTGACAGAGGATTTTGTCTTTCCGGCGTAGTATTCGGAGTATTCATTTTCATGGTTGAGTATCAGCTTATTCTCCGGTCCCTGATTGAGGAAAATATAGCTCTTTGCGTCAATATAGTCCTGATAATCCTTATGACGGTCAAGGTGATTGGGCGAAATGTTGGTGATAACGGCAACGTCAGGTCTGCATTTCATGCTGTGAAGCTGAAATGAGCTGAGCTCAAGAACTGCAAAATCCGAGACGTTCATTTTATCAACATCACACAGTAAAGGCCTGCCTATATTGCCGCCCAAATGCACCGTAAAGCCCTGCGCCTTCAAAAGCTCCGAAATAATTGTGGTAGTAGTAGTTTTACCGTCGCTTCCCGTAACGGCTATTATCCTGCACGGGCATAGTCTGAAGAAAACCTCCATTTCGGAGGTGACCTCAGCTCCTTTGGCGGCCGCAGACGTAAGGTGCTCATCAAAGGGCATGAGCCCCGGCGTTCTGAAAATGATATCAAAATTCAGCTCATCGAGGTATTTATCTCCAAGGCAGAGCTTTGCGCCCATGTTGGACAGCCGCTCATAATCCGCGCCGAGAGCTTCGGCGTCTCTTTTGTCGCAGGCGGTGACATCGCATCCGCGCTCCAGCAGCTTTTCAATAAGCGGAGTGTTGCTGACACCTATGCCAATAACTCCGATGCGCTTATCTTTAATGCCGTCAATATATTCCGAAAAAGTCATAACGCAGACCTCCAAATCTTTATTATTATAAAGCCAAACCGGTTCCAATACAAGTTTTTTCTATTGACTTAATACGCTTAAATGGGTAAAATATCGTGTTGAGTGGGCCGAACGACCGCGGGCACATTCCGAAAGGAAGTGCGTGAGGAAAGTCCGGGCTCCATAGGGCAAGGATAACGGGTAACGCCCGCCAGGGGTGACCCTCGGACAAGTGCAACAGAAATATACCGCCGAGCAATCGGTAAGGGTGGAAAAGTGAGGTAAGAGCTCACTCGTCGCATGGAGACATGTTGATGCTGTAAACTCTATCCGGAGCAACACCGTGGGAGGACAAGAGATCTGCCCGATCGTCCTCAGGAGGTGGCTTGAGCCTGCCGGTAACGGCAGGATTAGATAGATGGTCGTTTAAGACAGAACCCGGCTTACAGACTCACTCATCAAAAATACCGGCTTTGAGCCGGTATTTTTTACTTTTATAGATTTTTCAGCAGGTCAAGGAGCAGAGCATATGTCCGCTCGGCGGAGGCAACGCTAAGCTTCTCATTTACGGTGTGGATATCCAAAATATCCGGCCCGAAGGATATGCAGTCAAGCTCCGGTATCTTCGCAGAGAAAAGCCCGCATTCAAGTCCTGCGTGTATGACCTCGATCTTCGGCGGCTTACCGAACAGCTTAGTATAGCTTTCAACAGCCTTATCGCGCAGAGGCGAGTCGGTTCTATATTCCCACGCGGGATATGCTCCGCCGGCGGACGCTTTGCCTCCGAAGGTAACTATAGTATCGGAAATACGCTTTCTTAGCTCGTCAAGCTCTGACATATCGGAGCTTCTCAGGCAGAAGGTAAGCTTTACGGAACTGACATCTGATCTGACTATGCCGAGATTTGTCGAGGTCTGAACGAGCCCCGGGATATACGGGTTCATGGTAATAACGCCGTTGGGCAGATTATATATTGCGCTGATGAACCTTTCGCTTGCGGCGAAATCGCATGAATCGATCTCCCCTACCCCTAAATTCTCGACGTCAAGCTTTACATCAGGTTCGTTTTTTGAGATATCACAAATAACCGTGTCTTTAAAGTCTGAAAGATACTCTGAAACTGCGATGAAGTTCTCGGGCGCGAACGCTATGACGGCGCTTGAGGCATTGGCGATGGCATTATCCTTCTCGCCGCCGTTCAAAGCCGCGAGGCTCACTGGCGCGAGCTTCTGAAGGCCATGGAGCAGCTGCGCCATCAAAGCATTTGCATTTATCCTGTTACGATGTATCTCACTGCCTGAATGTCCGCCGATAAGGCCGTTCAGCGTAAGCCGCAAACTGTGCAGAGTTCGAACACTGTAGTTCACCGGAAATTCCCCGAATACACGCATTCCTCCTGCACAGCCGGCGGTTATAACGCCTTCAGCTTCGGAATCTATATTGAGCATCCTTCGGCCTGATAAGACAGAGGTATCAATGAATTCCGCGCCGTCCATCCCTGTCTCCTCGTTTATGGTGAAAACGGCTTCGATTGGCGGATGCGGGATATCATCAGAATCCAGAACGGCCATCGCCATGGCGATTGCAATGCCGTCGTCGGCGCCGAGGCTCGTTCCGTCAGCCCAGAGGTATTCCCCGTCGGTTCTAAGACGCGGTCCTTCGAGGCCGAGATCGATATCGCTGTCAGATGTCTTGACCGTGACCATATCCATATGCCCTTGTATAATTACAGGCTCATGATTTTCATAGCCTGCCGAGGCCGGCTTGAAGATGATGACATTGCCCAAAGCGTCCTGAATATGGCGCAGTCCTCTCCGGCGGGCAAATTCGCAGCAAAGTTTGCTTATCCGGTCCGTATTGCCCGAGCCGTGAGGTACGGAGGAAATATGCTCAAAGAATTTAAAAACCTTCCCGGGTTTAAGTTTTTCTATTGACGGCATTTTATATTTCACTCCCAATTTGACCACACTTCTGGCTGATAGCCAACGGTAGCCTGCCTGCCGTTGCGGACTATCGGCGTTTTTATAAGCCACGGGCAGTCGAACAGCTTTTCAAGCTTTGCGTCGTTTGAAGCGAGATACTGTATGAGCGGGTAATCAACGTCTGCTGTATTAATCATTGCGTCAAGACCGACCGCGTTTTTAACAGAGTTGAGCTCTCCCCTGCTCATACCGAACTTCATAATATCCACAAACTGATACTTTATCCGGCGCTCCTTGAAATAGCGCTCCGCTTTTTTTGTGTCAAAGCATTTGCTTTTGCCGAAGATCTGAATGTTCACAGTACTCTCTCCATTATGTTCATAATGTTGTTTATAAAAACATCCCTGACGAGGCTTTCAGGATAGTTGTGCCTAAGCAGCACCTCATATATCTTGCCAAGGTCTTCGACACCGTGTATACCTTTGGGCATTTCATCAATACCGTCAAGATCGCAGCCTAAAAACACGGCTTTCTCTCCGCCCAGAGCCATAAAATGCTCAATATGTGCAAAAACTGCGTCAATATCACGGCCAAGGCCGAGAAACTCGGGATAAAGGTTTATACCCGCGCCCCCGCCCTGATTTTTCAAGGCAATAAACTGCTCATCGCTGAGGTTTCTCGGTACAGGGCATAAAGCTCTTGTATTTGAGTGACCGGCGATGACTGGCTTCCGGCTTATTTCAAGAACCTCCCAAAATCCCTGCTGCGATATATGCGACGTATCGAGCAGAACACCAAGTTCCTGCGCTTTTTTGACAAAGCATCTGCCCTTCTCACTCAGTCCCGCGCCGCTGCCCATGACCGAGCCGCACAGCCCGTTATCAAAATTCCATGTGATATGTACTACCCGCACCCCGAGAGCGTAGGCCATTTCAATATCGTCTATCTGCTCGGCACCCTCAACAGACAGCAGCGCTGCGATCTTTCCGTCGGCCATAGCGGATACGATATCATGTGAATTCAGACATAGCTTAACTATGTCTGAATTCATTTCAATCTGTTCTTTAAAATAGCGGATGACCGCCGCCGCTTTTCCCTGCGGATCCTCAAGAGTCTCAGTGCAAACGGCAAATACTTGCGCTGCGGGAGAGAACTTTTTCAATCTCATCAGATCCAAATGCAGCGAATTTTCCCTGAGGCTTCGGCCTGTTAGCCACACCCTTACGGCGGTATCGCAATGGCAGTCAAAAAGCGGGATGCTCATACTTCAGAGATCAGCGGCAGTATCATGGGGCTGCGCTTTGTCGTCTTATAGAGATATCCGGATACGTTGCTCTTTATCCTGCTCTTTATTGCCGACCAATCCTTAACGCCGCTTTCCTCGCAGGCTTCGACGCTTTCCCTTGTGACCCGCTTGAGTTCCTCTATTATCGCTTCGGCTTCCTTGACGTATACGAAGCCGCGGGTCAGTATCTCGGGATCTGACAGCATACTGTTGTCCCAGGATGACAGGGTAACGACTATGACGACCATGCCGTCCTCGGCAAGCCTGTGCCGGTCGCGCATGACAACGCTGCCGACGTCTCCGACGCCCATACCGTCGACCATGACCGCGCCTGACTGAACGGCGCCGTTGACCTTTATGCTTTTCTTAGACAGCTCAATGACCTTGCCGTTTTCTGCGATGACGATATTCTTCGGCTCTATCCCCATGAGCTTTCCGAGCTCAGCATGCTTTACCAGCATACGGTATTCGCCGTGAACGGGAATAAAATACTTTGGCTTTACAAGAGCGAGCATCATTTTTTGCTCCTCCTGTGACGCATGGCCTGATACGTGAAGCTCGGTATTGCGGTCATAAATGACCTCTGCGCCCTTATGGAACAGCTCATCAATGACCTTGCTAATCATATTTTCGTTGCCGGGAATTGCCGAAGCCGAGATTATGACTCTGTCGCCCGCCTGAATATTGATCTGACGGTGCTCGGAGAATGCCATGCGGTAAAGCGCCGACATGGTTTCACCCTGGCTGCCGGTGGAAATGATGACCACCTTTTCCTTCGGCAGCTTATTTATTTGGTTAATGTCCACTATCACGTTTTCAGGGACATTTAGATAGCCGAGCACGGTTGCTACGCGAAGGATATTCTCCATGCTTCTGCCGGTTATGCCGACCTTGCGTTTATACTTTGCTGCAACGTCTATGATCTGCTGAAGCCTGTGGACGTTGGAGGCAAAGGTAGTAATGATTATCCTTTGATCGCAGTTTTTAAACAGCATATCAAAGGTCTCGCCCACCTTGTGCTCGGAGGCGGAGTGACCCGGCTTTTCAACATTGGTAGAATCGCTCAGAAGCGCCAGAACGCCCTCGTTGCCGAGCTGGCCGAGGCGGGGCAGATCGATCATATTGCCCTGAACGGGTGTGACATCTATCTTAAAGTCACCTGTGTGGACGATAGTGCCAAGCGGTGTTTTGATGGCAAGAGCCACTGCGTCAGCGATACTGTGGTTTACATTTATAAATTCTATGCTGAAGCAGCCAAGGCGGAATACATCTCCGGCCTTTTTTGTGAAGATCTGAGTATTATAAAGCAGGTCATGCTCCTCAAGCTTTAGTTCTATGAGCGCGGCCGTAAGAGGAGTAGCGTAGATCGGTACGTCAAGCTCTCTCATCACGTAAGGCACAGCGCCGATATGGTCCTCGTGGCCATGGGTAAAGATAATACCCTTGACGCGGTCAGCATTGGATTTCAGATAGGTGATATCCGGAATTACAATGTCGATGCCGTACATTTGCTCGTCCGGGAAACCCAGTCCGCAGTCAATAACGATTATATCAGTGCCGCATTCTATAGCGGTCATGTTCTTTCCTATCTCGCCGAGTCCTCCCAGAGGAATGATTTTAATTTTAGGTGTCATATATTACCTCCTGAATGAGTTTTGATTTCCGAAAATGAAAGTAAAGGGGCTCCTCGTTGTATCTGTCCTGTTTCACAGAATACAGCGAAGCCATCCCCCCGGTATTCGGTATGTAATGTGTCTGTAAAGGGATTATATCCCGTTTGCTACATTTCAATTCTGCCCTCAAGGGCGCGAAGAAGCGTTGCATCATCGGCAAACTCGAGATTCGACCCAACGGGTATGCCGTATGCAAGTCTGGTAACCTTTACGTTAAAGGGTTTTAAGAGACGTGAAATGTACATAGCTGTTGCCTCGCCCTCGGTATCGGGGTTAGTCGCCATGATTATTTCGCTGATTTCGCTGTCGTCTGCGGCTACACGCTTTAAAAGCTCGCTGATTTTAATATCGTCCGGCCCGACATGACTGATGGGAGAAAGAACTCCGTGCAGCACATGGTATACGCCATTATATTCATGGCTGCGCTCGATAGATAAAACGTCCCGCGGCTCGGAAACGACGCAGACAGTGCTTTTATCACGTTTATTGCTGCCGCAGACAGAGCATACTTCTCCCTCGGTCAGATTCTGGCACACCTTACAGCAGCTGACGCTCTTTCGAGCATCAAAAATTGCGTTGGCAAAGCTTTCGGCCTCACCCTCGGGCAGGGAGAGAACATGGAAAGCAAGTCTCTGGGCGCTCTTTTTTCCGACGCCGGGCAGAGAAGCAAATTTATCTATAAGGTTTTCAAGGGAAGCAGGGAAAAACGGCATATACTTTTTCTCCAAATCAAGCGTTTCTTATTGCGGCGATCTGTGCGGCGCGGTCAGTTTTTCCGAAAACGGCGCTGCCGGCAACAAGGACGTCAGCCCCGGCGTCCTTAACGAGCCTTGCGGTGACGGGATCTACTCCGCCGTCCACCTCAAGCTCGCAGGCAAGCCCTCTGCGGTCTATCTCCCGACGCAGTTCGGAGATCTTCGGAAGCTGATCGTGCATAAAGCTCTGACCGCCGAATCCGGGCTCGACAGTCATAACAAGAACCATGTCAAGGCGGTCTATGAACGGATACAGGACGGCGGCGGGAGTTTTCGGCTTTACGGATAGCCCCACTTTCCTGCCGTTTGCTTTTACAATATCTATTGCCTCTGATATGTTCTGATATGAATCGGCCTCCACATGGAACATAACAAGGTCGGCACCCGCCTTGCAGAAGGCTTCCGCATAGCGCACGGGCTTATCTATCATCAGATGCACGTCAAGAAACATATCGGTATATTTGCGGACTGATTTGAGCACGGGGATGCCGATTGAAATGTTGGGCACGAACACTCCGTCCATTACGTCAAAATGAATATAGTCGGCGCCGCCGGTGCGTATTTCTTCAATTTCTTCGCCGAGTCTGGTGAAATCCGCGGAGAGAATGGAGGGCGCTATCTTTATCATGGCAATAACCTCGGCTTAGCTTGCAGCATAAAATGATTCAGCGGTCAGGTGCGCGCCGCTGCTTTTATATACGGGGAGTGCTCTTATGGGCATTCCCCCACGTTTAGTATTATACTACACAATATGTTCATTGGCAAGAGTATACAAAAAATATTATATTATATTGTGCAAAAAGCAGGAAAGTGAGAACTTTCCTGCTTTTACATAATTACTCCTGAGGCTCGGGGAGCTTGCAAACGTCGATCCACTCAACGGCATTGGAGTATTTAAACAGCTCATCAAGATCAAGCTCGATCGCGCTGTTCGCGCTCCCCACGGCGGGGAAAACAGTAGTGAATCTCTTCAGGCTTTCGTCGAGGTAAACGTCAATACCCTCATTGATGCCGAAGGGGCACACACCTCCCACAGGATGACCGACAAGATGAAGAACTTCGTCGGCGGTCAGCATCTTTGCTTTCATGTGGAATTTAGCCTTGAACTTATGATTATCTATTCTTGCATCTCCTGCGGCAAGGATGAGTATGCAGCTATCGTCCTTCTTGAATGAGAGCGTCTTGGCTATCCGGGCTCCTTCTACTCCGAGTGCAAGCGCGGCAAGCTCAACTGTTGCGCTGGAAACTGTAAACTCCTGGACTCTGTCCTCCATTCCGAACTGCCTGAAATATGCTCTGCCTTTTTCTATTGACATATTTTATCACCACTTACTTCAATATTATCTTGTTATAGTTTTTCTTTCCGCGCCTGATGACAACGCCGTTTTTCAGCTCATCGGCGGCGAAGCTCTTTGCGATATCCGTTATCCTCTCATCGTTTGCCGATACGCCGCCCTGCTGAATATTTCTGCGTGCCTCGGATTTTGAAGCGCACAGGCCGGTCCTGACAAGAGCTGTCATTATGTCCATGCCGCCATCCGTGAGATCGGTCTCTGCAATCTCGGTGGTGGGCATATCTCCCCCGCCGGAGCCGCCGAAGAGAGCCTTGGCAGAGGCCTCGGCCTTTTTGGCCTCCTCGTCGCCGTGTACAAGGGCGGTCAGCTCGTATGCCAGGATCTCCTTGGCTCTGTTTAGCTGGGAGCCCTCCCACTGCGCCATCTCATCTATCTGCTCAAGCGGCAGGAAGGTCAGCATACGCAGGCATTTTATAACGTCGGCGTCGTTAACGTTGCGCCAGTACTGGTAAAACTCGTAGGGCGAGGTCTTGTTGGGGTCGAGCCATACCGCGCCGGAAGCTGTCTTACCCATTTTCTTACCCTCTGAGTTCAGGAGCAGGGTTATGGTCATGGCGTGAGCGTCCTTGCCGAGCTTGCGGCGGATAAGCTCCGTGCCGCCCAGCATATTGCTCCACTGGTCATTTCCGCCGAACTGCATATTGCAGCCGTAATGCTGGAACATATAGTAAAAGTCATAGCTCTGCATTATCATGTAGTTGAACTCAAGGAAGCTCAGTCCCCTCTCCATACGCTGCTTGTAGCACTCGGCGCGCAGCATATTGTTGACGGAAAAGCATGCGCCCACGTCGCGCAGCAGCTCGATATAATTGAGGGGCTTGAGCCACGTCGAATTTCTTAGCATGAGCGCCTTGCCGTCGGAGAAATCAATGAATTTCTCCATCTGCTTTTTGAAGCACTCCGCGTTGTGCTGAATGGTCTCTTCCGTGAGCATCTGACGCATATCCGTGCGACCGGAGGGGTCACCGATAAGCGTGGTGCCGTCGCCGATAAGGGCGATGGGCTTGTTGCCCGCCATCTGAAGGCGCTTCATCAGACACAGCGCCATGAAATGACCGACGTGCAGGGAATCGGCGGTGCAGTCAAAGCCGATATAGAAGGTGGCTTTACCGTTATTTATCATTTCCCTGATCTCGTCCTCGTTTGTTACCTGAGCGATAAGCCCTCTGGCAACCAGTTCTTCGTAAATTTCCATTTTTATCTCCTAACCTGAATTTTATTCTCTTATCATCTTCTCGGCAGTTTCAGCCATGAAGCAGATTATTTCATTACAGTCAATACTTCCCTTTAGCTCCGAGCATCTGATTTTACCGTATTTCTCCTCCGCCGCCGCAACGCATTGCTTTGCAATCTCTGCGATCTTCTGCTTTGCTTCGGCGTCACTGCCGTCAACAAACGGGTAAGCCATGCCAAGCGCCATAACGGCTCCGGAGATCGCGCCGCACACTTCGCCGCTTCTGAGTCCGCCGCCGAAGCCGGCGGATATTGCCAAAGCTGTCTTTTCATCCAAACCGGTCAGCTCTGAACAGGCCGCAAGCACGGTCTGTGCGCAATTGTAGCCCTTTTTGTGCCAATACAAAGCTTTTTCTCTGATATCCATAATACCTCCAAAATTGAAAAGCCCCCTGTCCTTCAGACAGAGGGCGTAATTAACGCGGTACCACCTCTATGCGCCGGCTCTTCGCAGACCCGGCCTCAATGAGTTCTTGACTCAGACGCTATATCGGGCGTGACCCGTCACAGCCTACTTGATTCGGTGTGCCGCTCCAAGCCGTATTCGCTCGTTACCGCTCTCCCCTTTTCAGCGTACAGGGTCTCTCTGTGCAGCAGGAAAACGAGCTACTTGTGCTCTTCATCGCGTTTACTCAGGCAATTATACAAAACTAAACCGACCTTGTCAACTTATATTTATCTGCTGCGGCAAGCTGTTCCTCGGCTCCCGCGAGCGTGGTCTCAGTAATAATATCACCGCCGTGGAGCCTTGCAAGCTCCATGCGCCTCCCCTGCCTGTCAAGCTCGATGACCTCGGTGTATGTTCTGCCGCCCCGCTCGCTTTTCACGATAAGATCGTGATTGTCGGCGATGGCCGCGATCTGGGGAAGGTGCGTTATGCACAAAACCTGCTTGTCCCGGGACAGGTCGGACATTTTTTCTCCAACCCTCTGCGCGGCAATGCCGGAAACACCGGTGTCGATTTCGTCAAAAACCATCGTCTCTATGGGGTCGTTTTTGGAGAACACCGTTTTCATTGCCAGCATTATGCGGCTGAGCTCACCGCCGGAGGCAATTTTCGATATCCTTCCGAGCTCCATACCGGCGTTTGCGGATATTAGAAAACGAATCTCATCAGCTCCGTTGGCGTCAAATCCCGTTTTGCTCTCGATGGGCTCAATAACCGCGGCAAAACGCACAGAGGGCATACTCAGCTCCCTAAGCTGCGATATTATGCGTTTTTCAAGCTCAAGAGCCGCAGACTTTCTGCGCTTTGTGAGCTCTGCTGCTATTTCCCTGCAATTGCCGATATGCCTTTCAAGCTGGTTTTCGAGCTTTACGAGCATATCGTCGGCATACTCAAGCTCTGAAAGCTTTCTCCTGCATTCGTCAAGGTGCTCGAGCATACCTTCCTCATCCATATTGTATTTTCTGCGGAGCTTTCTGAGCAACGCAAGGCGGGACTCGATATCATCATACTCCTCGGGAGAAAACTCGAGACTTTCCCTGAAATCGCGTATACGCTCGGATGCGTCATAAATGAGAGATGAGGCGTTTTTAATGATATCCGCAGTCTCACGCAGATCTTCGGCTATCATAGCCGCTCGGTTCATCAGGGCCGCTGCCTCGTCCGTCAAAGCTCCGGCGCTGCTGTCGGCACCGTACAGGGAGTTGTACGCGCTGTCGATCGCCTCGGTAAGCTTTTCGGAATTGCGCAGAAGGTCGCGTTTTGCTGAAAGCTCGTCCTCCTCGCCGGGCTTGAGAGCCGCATTTTCCAATTCGGCTATCTGATATTGCAGGCTGTCCGCCATTCGGGCCTTTTCGACATCATCCATTGACAGGCGTTCGATCTCCCGCTTGCAGGAGATATATTCGCCATATGCTGCTTTATAGTCACTCAGGACATCCGATAATCCGCCGAAGCTGTCAAGATACTCACGGTGGCGGCTTTCATCCATAAGCTGTCTGCCGTCATTCTGACCGTGTATATCAAGAAGAAGCGCGCCCAGCTCCCTAAGCTGAGCCACAGACACGGGGTTTCCGCAGACACGGCAGCTGCTTTTTCCGTCTGAGCTTATCCTGCGCTGGATGATTATCTCATCCTCAGGCTCAATGTCGTTTTCCTCAAACCAGCTTCCGGCATTATCCGACTCAAATACTGCCGACACCGTACCTTTTTCCGCACCGCTGCGTACAAGCTCGCGGCTGGTCCTCGCGCCGAGTACTGCGCTGAGAGAGTCGACAATGATCGATTTTCCCGCGCCTGTTTCGCCTGTGAGAACAGTAAGGCCGGAGCTGAATTCTATGTCGGCTTTTTCAATTACGGCAATATTCTCAATATGCAGCTGTGTAAGCATATCGTATCCTCTTTATCAGAACATTTCTTCTATCTCGTGGCAAAAATCCTCTGCGGCCTTATTATCCTTCATTGCGAGAAAGGCGGTGTCATCGCCGGCAAGCGTGCCTGCGAGCGATTCGATATGCATGGAATCGAGCGTCGAGCACGCGGCGGACGCAAGACCTGGAAGGGTCTTTATCACAATAATATTCTGCGCAACATTATACGAGGTAACGCTTTCTCTGAAGATCTTGCGAAGCCTCAGCTCACGATCGGAGCTCTTTGATTTTCCGCTGACAACGTAATGATATTTCCCGTTGCTGCCAAGCTCCTTGACGAGCTGCAGCTCCTTGATATCACGCGAGAGGGTTGCCTGGGTGCTGCTGACGCCGCGCTGTGCAAGCGCTTGAATCAGCTGCGCCTGGGTCTCAATATCCTCCTCGGCAATGATTTGCATTATAAGGCTCTGTCTTGAAGTCTTCAATTTTTGGCCTCCCGTTCATCGTGTCTTGTACAACAGCTTTTCAAAAGTGAGATCGTAAAAGCTTTTCTGTCCCAAATGTATCAGATTGGCAGTTTTATTTGACTGCTGGATTATTACAATGTCGTTATTTGCAAGCTCAAAACCATCAGAGCCGTCGACTGAAACATAGGCTCGTCTGTCATGGATCTTTTCCGCACCGATCGTGACCTTATGATTGGGTGACAGCACGAAGCTCTTGGCCCCCATTACATGAGCGCATATCGGAGAAATAATGAAATTCTTTGCCTCCGGTTCGACTATAGGACCTCCTGCCGACATGGAATAGCCTGTGGAGCCGGTGGGAGTGGCTACGACGATACCGTCGCCGGAAAAGCTCATGATGCGGTCGCCGTCGCAGCAGGCATGAAGCTTTATGCAGTCGCCCATGCCATGAATAACGACGTCGTTGAGCCCGCAGTCTGAATATACGACCTTACCCTCACGAACAAGCTCGACATCGATCATCATCCTGCGGCTTGAAAAGTAATTACCTGCAGCAGCCTCAAGGATCATATCCAGCTCCTCCGGCTCCAGCGACGCCATAAAGCCCTTGGTGCCGAGGTTTATCCCCAGCATGGGAGTGTCGCTGTGATTGAGATAGCGAGCTGTATGCAGTATTGTCCCGTCGCCGCCGATCACCATGAACATACGCGCCTTATCGGCGACATCGACCCACGGTGTGATCTTGATATCTTCAGGTATCGCAGTAGTATCATCAGCGCCGAACACCGGGCATACGGCAACATCATAGCCGTTATTTGAAAGAAGCTCTTTGGCTTTCTTTGTAAGCTCAAGATGTGAGTCTCTGTAGGGGTTTGGGCAGAGTACGATCAGTTTTGACATAATTTCACCTCACAGGTACTCATGAGACGCCTCGACAACGGCCTTTGCATTGATCTCAGGCGCATCGAAACTGCCTTTTTTCATGTAACACAGATATTCCCTGTTGCCCTCGGGTCCCTTGATGGGAGAATAATCTATGCCCATGACCGTCATTCCGACGCTCGGGGCAAATCCGAGGATACCCTCGATGACCGCAAGGTGGACGGTCTTATCCCGTACAACGCCTTTTTTACCTACCTCATTTTTTCCGGCCTCGAACTGCGGTTTTATAAGGCACACGAGCTCGGCGCCTTCTTTCAGAAGCGAACACACTGCCGGAAGCACGAGTTTTATCGAGATAAATGAAAGGTCCATTACCGCAATGTCAATAGGCTCGGGTATCTGCTGGGTGCTGATGTACCGTATATTCGTGCGCTCCAGATTCACGACGCGCTCATCCTGCCTTAAGCTCCATGCGAGCTGACCGTAGCCGACGTCAACGGAATATACCTTTTTTGCTCCGTTTTTAAGGAGAACGTCTGTAAAGCCTCCGGTCGACGCGCCGCAGTCAATGCAGGTCTTTCCGGCGGGGTATATCGGAAAAATCTTCAAGGCTTTTTCAAGCTTGAATCCTCCCCTGCTTACATACGGCAGAGCCGC
>CALZAG010000027.1 GCA_945613045.1 uncultured Clostridia bacterium
GCGAGAGCTGATGAACAACAGGGTACTGATAGCCATGAGCGGCGGAGTGGATTCCAGCGTGGCCGCGAAAATAGTGCGTGACAGGGGATTTGACTGCGTTGGCTGCACGATGAATTTATATGACAACGAGACCGCCGGACTGTGCTCAAGCCGCACCTGCTGCTCTCTCGACGACGTCGAAGACGCGCGGAGCGCCGCGTTCAGGCTCGGAATGCCGTATTATGTTTTCAACTTCAAAGAGGATTTTCGTGCACAGGTGATCGAAAGGTTTGTAAGCGCCTATAATTCCGGAAGAACACCGAATCCGTGCATTGACTGCAACAGATATATGAAGTTCGGCAAGCTTTTTGACAGAGCGCAGGCCCTCGACTGCGGCCATGTCGTGACGGGACATTACGCCCGAATCGAGGAAGAAGACGGCAAATTCGTTCTCAAAAAGGGGATAGACGAGACGAAAGACCAAAGCTATGTCCTGTACACCATGACTCAGCAGCAGCTTGCTCATACCTTTTTCCCGCTGGGAAGCATGCACAAGAGCGAGGTCAGAGCCATCGCGGCCGAAGCCGGCTTCATAAATGCGGAAAAGCCCGACAGTCAGGACATATGCTTTGTGCCCGACGGGGACTACGCCGCCGCGATAGAACGCTTTTCGGGAAAATCGGAGCCGGGCGATTTCGTGGATGCACGGGGACGGGTGCTCGGAACGCACAGAGGCGTCGTTCATTATACGGTGGGACAGCACAGGGGACTGGGACTGAATCACCACGAGGCGCTGTATGTGTGCCGCATCGACGCGGGAAAAAATATCGTTGTGCTCGGACGAAAACCGGAGCTGTTTTCAAGGGAAGCCGACGCCGCCGAATTTAACTGGATATCGGGCGAAGCTCCGAATAAGCCCGTGAGCTGCAAGGTAAAGATACGCTATCGCAGTACGGAGCAGCCGGCAATTGCGGAGGTCAGCGGCGACGGCACGGTACACATCACATTCAGCGAACCTCAGCGTGCTATAACTCCGGGACAGGCGGCGGTGCTGTATGACGGCGATGCTGTGCTCGGTGGCGGCGTGTTTGTCTAAGCCCGCCTGCGCAGGGCAATTACTGTGTAATATAAGCTGTATTCAGGGCGGTGTTCGCCGTCCTGAATAATTTTTAATTTAAAACACATTAAACCTATTGACAAAGTAGGTGATGGGTGTTATTATTCCATCATCCAGTAAATCTGGTAACAAAAATTAAGGAGGATCTGATCATGAAGAAGCTTTGCAACAGGATAATGACTCGAATGTGTATGCCTGAGTGTATATGCAGGTGTTGTACTGTTTATAAATGCAAGCTCTCGTCTGATGCGTCATGTGGATCGTACCTCGCATACTTTTTCTGAGGATCCGGGAGCTTGTTCAAGCAACGGGTCATTTTTATGCCTAATAAGAGCACGCCGCTCTGAAATATTTTAAATTTGAAAGGATTAATAGCCATGTCTAAGATTTATAAAACCGCCGATCAGCTTATCGGAAAGACTCCTCTGCTGGAGCTGACCCACATCGAAAAGGAAGAGGGCCTGAAGGCTACCATTCTGGCAAAGCTCGAGTATTTCAACCCCGCCGGTTCGGTAAAGGACCGCATAGCCAAGGCAATTCTTGATGACGCTGAAGCCAAGGGCGAACTGAAGGCCGGCGCTACCATCATTGAACCAACATCGGGCAATACGGGCATCGGCCTTGCGTCCGTCGCCGCAGCAAGGGGATATAAAATAATCATCGTAATGCCCGAAACCATGAGCGTTGAGCGCCGCCAGCTCATAAAGGCCTACGGCGGAGAGCTTGTTCTCACCGAGGGCGCAAAGGGTATGAAGGGAGCAATCGCAAAGGCTAACGAGCTTGCTCAGGAGATCGAGAACAGCTTTATCCCCGGACAGTTCGTCAATCCCGCAAACCCCAAGGCGCATTTTGAGACCACGGGTCCGGAAATATACGAGGATACCGACGGTAAGGTCGATATCTTCGTAGCCGGCGTCGGCACGGGCGGAACAGTCACTGGCGTAGGCGAGTATCTCAAGAGCAAGAACCCCGACGTCAAGATAGTCGCCGTAGAGCCTGCCTCCTCGGCCGTCCTTTCGACCGGAGTTGCGGGCAGCCATAAGATCCAGGGCATTGGCGCGGGATTCGTTCCCGACGTGCTCAATACCGAGATTTACGATGAGATAATAACCGTCACGAATGAGGACGCATTTGCCGCAGGCAAGCTTGTGGGCAAGAAGGAGGGCGTCCTGGTCGGCATCTCCTCCGGCGCTGCGGTCCATGCCGCGGTTGAGCTTGCAAAGCGCCCCGAAAATGAGGGTAAGACCATCGTTGTTCTGCTTCCCGATACCGGCGACAGGTATATTTCCACTCCGCTTTTCGCGGACTGACCGCCTCGTTCCTCCGCGTTCGGAAAAATCCGGATGATAAACAAGCCCGGCAGAGGAAATTTCTCTGCCGGGCTTGTTTTAGAAAATGTTATAACAAGCGAAAAAGCCCCGGTCAAAACCGAGGCTTTACGCTTGTATCAACTTGTATCAGCCGCCGTGCATGAGGCCGGTCTTGGCCTTGCTCTCCGCGAACTTCTTAAGCGTAGGCTGGTAAAGCTTGTGGCAGAGTAAGAACACGGGAACGAGCACGATGCAGATGAGAAGCATTATCAGGATGTTCTTCAGATACACGCTGTCGTAGCTGCCGGCTATGGTCTCGCGCATTGCAGTCATTGCAAAGTTGAAGGGCATGATGCCGTACAGTACCTGGAATACTTTCGGCAGCATCTGGATCGGGTAGGTACCGCCCGCGCCTGCGACCTGAATGACGAGGACGATTATCGCGATCGCTTCGCCGAGGTTTCCGAAGGCGAAAACAAAGCCGTAGTTTATGAGCGTGAACAGCAGGCTTGCGACAGCCGCGGCCAGCCAGTACTGGAAGGGGCTGTAGCACTGGATGCCGATGTAGAACAGATTGCCGAACACGGTGAGCAGCGTTGCGAGCTGGCCGACAGCGAAGAAGATGATGAATCTTCCGAAGAAAGCCTCTGTTGAGGTAAGATTTGGGAACTCTTCGCGCCTTTTTATGTGAGTGTGAAGAAGCGAAACGCTCAGCAGGGCGCAAGCCCACAGCGAGAGAACGGTGTAGAACGGAGCCATGCCGGAGCCGAAGTTTTCGAGAGCGTAAACTCTGACTACCTCGAGATTCGCGGGGGAGGAGAGGTATTCGACAAGACCTGCGATATCGTTGTTCATGAGATCAAGCAGATTCGAGAAGCTCTCGCTGGAACGCAAGTCGTTGATGTTTGACTGAACGTTCGTCACCATCTGCAGCATCGAGTTCATGACGTCGCGGGTGCCGTTGATGCTCTGTGAGCAGGAGTTCAGAGCGCTGGTAAATTGCTGCAGTGTATATGCCTGACCGTCGACGTCGGATTCGATGCGCGCCAGCAGTGAATCCAGATTGTCCAGAGAGGACTGCAGCGTGGTCATCGAATTTATAAGGTTGCTGTCTATATTGGTCTGCTGGAGTATATCGTCGAAGCGGATAACGCTTTCGTGGAGCTGCTTGTTTATATCATAGTAGAGGTCGTCAAGGATCTCGCCCTCGTATTCTGTGATGCCGCCCTCGCCGTAGATCGCGTCCCAGTCGATATAGGATTTTCCTGCCTCGGCGGGATCTCCGTCAACGGAAGAATCAAGCTTCTCGACGGTGTTTCTCATCTCCTCAGAGCTGTTCCTGATGGCGTCGGCGGCGTAAATGATATCCTCCTTGCTGGTAGCGAGACGATTCTTCATATCGGCAATTGTGCTGCGGCTGTTGTTGAGCATATCAACAACGTCGGGCAGAAGGTTATTCGTCATCGAGGCGACGTTGGAAGCCGACTGCGTTACCGATGCCATGGAGTCCATTATAGAGATGTAGGCGCGCAGATCGGCCTTTATATTCTCAAGCTCGCCGTCAAGCCCCTCAAGAGTGTTTTCGGAGTCGACGCCCATGCCGGAGAACATGGAGGTGAAGGTGGACAGCTCTTCAACGATGGTAGCAACGAATATACTGTTTATTTCATCCTTGATGAAGGTCTGAGCGCGGTCTGTGACTCTTGACGCGACGACATTCATTTTCTGGTTATCATAGTAAATGATCTCAGGCTGTTCAAATTCGCCGTCTGTAAAGCCAAGCATACTGCTGCTGAAATCCTCGGGTATAACGAGGCCGGCATAGTAGTCGCCGCTGTAAAGCCCGTCCGTGACTGCCTGAGCGGATTCCGGGAACTGCCAGTCGATCTGATTATCGGTTTTCAGCCGCTCGATGATGATATTGCCGATGTTGAAGTCCATACCGAGGAAGGTGGTGCCCTCATCCTCTGAAGCCACTGCGATCTTCAAATTCTTCGTGGCGTCGGGAGTGTATGGGCTCCAGTTGGATATAATATTAAACCATGCATACAGGCAGGGTACAAGCGCAAGGCAAAATACACATACGACTGCGACAACGCTCCTGCTCAGACGCTTGACGTCTGAACGCGCAACGGACAAGATATTTGAAGCTGTTCCTTTAAAGTTCTTCATATCAATATTCTTTCCTTTTGGGAGTTTGTTGTTTTATGCCCGAAGTCAGCTTTCTCCGGCACTTTCGTCATAGTTGTCGTATTTGAAACCCGTGGCTTCCTTGCCGTCATGGTCAGGGGAACGCTCCTGAATCGACTGCCGTATAGCGTCCGCGCGCTGACCGGCATGGCTGCCGACGTCGGCGGGAGCCACACCGGCTGCCGCGGCCTCAGGGATGGTCTGAATGGTTTCCTGCGATTTGGCGACCATTTTTCTGAGCAGATAGTCCTGATACTCAACAACAATGAGCACGAACGCGATAATGAACATTGACGCTATCCAGAGCACGAGGAAAATGGTCTTGGAGCCCTTTGTCATAAACAGCATGAGCAGAATGACCGCCGGGATGATGAGCAGACAGCGAAGAGCGGCTCTTGTCCTTTTGACGTTCTTCTCGTGCATTTCTTCAAGCCCCTGCATGAGATTGTTGTATTTGATTTCGTACTGAGAATCCATAACGACGCTCCTCTGTGCTTAAGAATTTACATCATTTCGGTTTTTTCAAGCTGCTCATCCATGTATTCGCTCATGCCGGAGAGAGGACGCCTCAGCGTAAGTCCGAGGACAAGGAAAACTGCAAAGAAAAGCAGGAGCAGCAGTATATTGATAAGATACTGATTGCCGTACAGACCCGCGATCGCCTCGCGCATTGCGTTTACCGCGTAGGGGAAGGGGAACAGCAGATATATCTGCTGGAAGAAGTCGGGCAGAAGCTCAATGGGATAGGAGCCGCCGGAGCCTGCAATCTGAATGATCATAATAACAACGGAGAGCATCTTGCCGACATTGCCGAAGATAATGGCAAGGCAGTAGGCTATCATCGAGCAGGCAAGCGAGGAGACCGCGCCCGCGAGAATGAACAGTCCGGGATGCAGACAGCCGATGCCGAGAATAAGTATATTGCCGACGGTGATTACAAGAGCCTGCGCCTGACTGATGAGGAAGAAAAGCAGGTACCTGCCGAGGAATTTCTGAACATGAGTGGCTCCTATCAGCTCGACCGGCGAGTCGATCTTCATGATCGCGTTTATCATGACGCATCCTACCCAAATCGCGAGGATAGTGTAGAAGGGCGTCATACCCGTGCCGTATGAGTCGATGGGATATATGGTCTCGACCCTCATCGACAGAGGGCTGGAAAGGAAGGCACCTATGCTCTCGGGATTGACGTCGAAGAAATCAAATATCTGCTGGACAAAGCCGTTGTCATCCCCGCCGTCGAGAACGCCGATGAAGTCGGTGATACGGCTGCTGTAGGAAGCAAGCAGATCCTTGACCTGAATGAGCGCGTTGTTAACGGCGCCGAAGGTGTTTCCAAGCTCGGAAACGATGGGAGTGGTCTTGCCGAGGATGCCGCTCAGATCGAGCAGCAGGGAGGATACGTCGCCCAGGCTGTCCTGCAGGTTTTCGAGCAGAGTGTCAAGGGCGGGGTACACGGTCTCGGTCAGAGTGACTCTCACGGTGCCCAGCGTATCGCTTACAAGCTGAAGATCGTTTATAAGGTCGATATCGCGGTTGCCGTTGAGTATATCGTCAAGAATATCGCTGGCGCTCTTTGCATCGGAGGCGGCTGAGTCGACGGCGTCCGCGGCGCCGGTGGAAGTGCCGCTCGCGGTCTCCACAGCGTTGAACGCCACGCTCAGGGCGGACATTTCCTGCTCAACGACGGCAGCGTCGCTCTGGGCGCTCCTGAGAGCCTCGTCCCTGACCTCTGCGTCGGAGGCGGAGCTCGCCGTGGAGAGATTTTCCTGAATGCTGCTGATGCGGCTGTTGGTGTCCTCTACCATGAAATCCATAAGGGAATCCATAGTCTGGGTGGAGGACGAAGAACTCGTAAGATCCTCGTAATCATTGCCGGTTACAGCTTCGTATACGCTGGGAACGGCAACGGTCTCATAGTCGGTCTGGATGGCATTGATTGCATCGGCGTTGTGGGCTGCGAGCACATTGACCTGATTTGCGTCGGCGGGGTTGTTGAGACCGAGCTTATCACGCAGCTGAGTTATCTTCTCGGTGAGCTTGTTGAGCGCGGTGAGCGCGTCCTCGACCTCGGGATTCGTCAGGCCGGAGTGGGTAAGATAGTCAATAAGCTCCTTATACTGCTTTTCAAGCTCTGCCAGAGCCTCCTTGGCGGCCTCGGCGTCGTCGGTATTGCCTTCATACAGCCTGTCCAGCTTGTAGATGGCCTCCTGCACGGAGTCCTGCAGGCCGAGCAGCATATTGTTGACTTCCTCGTTTATAAGCGCGAGGTCGGTCTGAGTATCTTCAATATATACTATCTGATTTGAAATATTTACGCGCTCGTTGCCGATAAGATAAATCGAATAGTTGAGCGTGTTATTCGTGCGCTGGAGCGTGTCGATAAGCGCATTGTTCGCGGAGATAAAGCGGTCGATGGTGCCGCTGTAGCTTTGAAGGTTGCTGTTTATTTTCTCAAGGGTGTTTTTAAGCATCTCAGCGGAGGAATCTCCCTGAACATCCTCGGAGAAAGCATTGAGCTTGTCGAAGAGGGTTTCCACCATCGCTGAAATATACTTCTGGTTGACGCTCTGCTTTATCTCGCTTGCGGCTGCCTCAACGATCTTGACGGCGACGGCGTTTTGTTTTTCGTTCTGATAGAAGGTTATGGTGGGGTTGTACATATCCGTTGTGAGGAAATTGTACATATCATATGTAAAGTCCGGCTCGATAACGACTGCGGCGTAATAGTCTCCTGCGTATACGCCCTCGATGGCTTCGTCTGCGTCGTCGATAAATACATAGCCGAAGGTTTCATTGTCCTTGAGCTCGGCGACAAGCTCCTTGCCTATGTTGATGATTCTGCCCTCCTCGTCCATGTAGTCCTGATCGTTGCAGACGACGGCGACCTCTACCTGGTTTATCTTACCGTAGGGGTCCCAGAACGCATAGATATTGAACCACGCGTAAAGCGCGGGAAGGAACGCAATGGATATGACGATCGTCAAAGCAAAGAAATGCTTTGACAAGACCTTCATGTCGTTTTTAAAGACTCTGAAAACATTACGCATATCGAATAATACTCCTGTTGTTGTAAAGAGTAGTATAGTATAAACGACCGCCGTAAGCTGTCGAAATCTTACAGCTCCAAAAAAAGTAACGATTTGGATACAATGATATTGTACAGGCTCTGAAAATAATTGTCAAGTAGACATAAGGCCATAATAAAAATAAATTTTTGCCGAATTGTGGCATGAAAAATTTGACACACAATATATTGTGTAGCGTGAGTATTAACAAGAATTACATATCTGCTGCGGGAATATATCGACGTTTGGGGGCAATGATAAGTTACGGGTTGAAAACATGACCCAATACAGAAAAGGAGATGTAAAACTATGTCTAACAATTCCAGCAACCGACTTGTTGTTCCCGCTGCACGCGAGGCAATGGAGAAGTTCAAGATGGAAGCGGCCAACGAGGTCGGCGTTAACCTGAAGAACGGTTACAACGGCGACATCACCGCGCGTCAGGCCGGTTCTGTCGGCGGCCAGATGGTCAAGAAGATGATCGAGGCATACGAGAACGGCCTCAAGTAAGAAAAAAAGAAGCGATGTCCGCATCTGCGGACATCGTTTTTCTACTTATATTAAATATATAAAATATATAGCATATAGCGCGGCTTATTCACGGTACTCAAATTCGAGATTGTAGATGCTGACCGTGTCGCCGTCACGGATGCCCATTTCCTCCATGCGCTTGTAAACGCCGTTGTCGCGCAGAACGCGGTCGAAGTACATAAGGCTCTCGTTATCCGAAAAATTGACCGAGCCCATAAGGCGCTGGAGCCACGGCCCCTCAACGACCCACACGTCGTCAAACTGCTCGATGCTGAGCTCCTCCGAGGTGTCGATAACAGGCTCGGGCGGAACGTAGTCGGCTTCAAAGCGGATAACCGGCGGCAGCTCCTGCAGCTTTGCCGCGGCAATGTTCACAAGCTCCCGCGTGCCGCTGTGGGTCGCGGCGCTCATCTCGAAAAACTCATAGCCGAGAGCCTCGACGTGCGCGCGCAGCCTGTCTATATTCTCTCGGTCATCGCCGCAGAGGTCGCACTTGTTCGCCGCGACTATCTGAGCCCGTCCTGCAAGCTCGGGGGAGTATTCGCGCAGCTCCGCGTTTATCGCGTCAAAATCCGCTACCGGATCGCGCCCCTCGGAGCCGGAGACGTCGACAAGGTGTATCAGCAGTCGGCAGCGGTCGATATGCCGCAGGAAATCGTGCCCGAGTCCCGCGCCCTCGGAAGCGCCCTCGATGATGCCGGGGATGTCCGCCATGACAAAGGAGCGGCCCTCGTCGACATACACCACGCCGAGATTGGGGAAAAGGGTGGTGAAGTGATAGTTTGCGATCTTCGGGTGAGCCTTGCTCACGACGGAAAGCAGTGTGCTCTTGCCCACGTTGGGGAAACCCACGAGCCCCACATCGGCCAGAAGCTTCAGCTCAAGGGTGATATCGTGGCTCTCTCCGGGCAGACCGGGCTTGGCAAAGCGCGGAACCTGACGGGTCGGGGTCGCAAAGTGCTTGTTGCCCCAGCCGCCCCTGCCGCCGCGCGCGACGGTATAGTTTTCGCCGTCGGACATATCGTGCATGATGCCGCCGGTCTCGGTATCGCGTATAAGTGTGCCGCGGGGCACGCGGATATAAAGGCTGTCCCCGTCCCTGCCGGAGCAGCGCTTGCCCTGACCGTCGGCGCCGTTTCCGGCAACGTACTTGCGCTTGTACCGGAAGTCCATCAGGGTGGACATATTGTCGTCAACGACAAAAACGACGTCGCCGCCCTTGCCGCCGTCGCCGCCGTCGGGGCCGCCGGCCGCGACGTATTTCTCGCGGTGGAAGGCGACTGCGCCGTTGCCGCCGTTGCCGGCTCTGACGCTTATTCTTGCTTTATCCACAAAAGAGGCTGCCATAGTTTAGTTCCTCCTTTATAAAATCAGAAAAACGGTAAAAACAATGCCGGACAGACCTGTCCGGCATTGTCAAATCTTCATTTACTGAGCGATTTCTTCGTAAACAGAGACCTGCTTGCGGTCCTTGTCCTTGCGCTCGAACTTTACTCTGCCGTCAACGAGAGCGAACAGAGTGTCATCCTTACCCTTTCCGACGTTGGTGCCGGGGTGGATCTTGGTCCCGCGCTGTCTGACAAGGATATTGCCGGCCAGAACGAACTGACCATCTGCTCTCTTGGGTCCGAGGCGCTTGGACTCACTGTCGCGGCCGTTCTTTGTGGAACCCATACCTTTTTTATGTGCCATTAAGGTTACACCTCCATTATCAGTAGTAGCGGAAATAATTATGCATTGATGGTTTCGATCTGAACCTTGGTATAGGGCTGTCTGTGGCCCTGAGTTCTGCGATAACCCTTTTTGGGCTTCATCTTGTAAACGCGAACCTTCTTGCCCTTGCCGTTCTTGACGACGTTTGCGGAAACGGTTGCGCCCTCGATGACAGGTGCGCCGAAAACAGTGTTTTCGCCGTCGATGACGGCCAGAACCTGGTCGAACTTAACGGACTCGCCAGCCTCAACGTCGAGCTTTTCGACGAAGATGACGTCGCCCTCTGCGACGCGATACTGCTTGCCGCCGGTCACGATGATAGCATGCTTCATGAACTAAACAATCCTTTCTTCAGGTCTCGCTCTTGTAGGTGCCGGGCGCATCCCGAACTTCCGACCCACTCAATGCGGCCTAAGTAGTATATCATTGCAAAACTGCGATGTCAAGCATAAAAACGCTTGAAATACTGTCGAAAAAATGGCATAATCATAATTGAATAAGGAGGTAAGCGCGCAATGACAAAGCTGCTGAAAAAGATATTCTCCCGAACCAGCATAACGGCCCTGCTGATCGTTATACAGGTCGTCTGGCTCGTGGCGCTTTTGCTCGAGCTGAGCAGCGCACTGCCCGTTATACAAAGCATACTGCGGGTGCTGAGTGTCGTAGCGATACTTTTCGTTATCAGAAGCGAGATGAACCCGTCGTATAAGATCGGCTGGGTGCTGCTTATCGCCATGCTGCCGCTGCTGGGAGGACTGATGTTTGTCATATTCGGAAACAAGAGGCCGACCCGGTATATGCGGAAAATGCTGAATGCCCAGCTTGAAAAGTCTTCGGCGTATTTCAAGGAGCGCCCCTCCGTCTCGGACGAGATATCATTAAAGGACCCTGCCGCCGCGGGACTGTTCAAATATCTTGAGAAGGCCGGCGGGTACCCTGCCGGACGGGACACGAAGATAAGCTATTACCGTGTCGGCGAGGAGATGTTCGAGGACCTGATATGCGAGCTTGAAAAGGCGGAGAAATTCATATTCCTCGAGTACTTCATAATAAGCCCCGGCAGAATGTGGGACAGCGTGCTGGAAATACTCAAGCGCAAGGCCTCCGAGGGCGTGGATGTGCGCGTTATATATGACGACATGGGCTGCGTTGACCGCCTGCCGGCCAACTACTGCAATACGCTCAGAAGCTGGGGCATAAAGACCATGGCGTTCAACCGCTTTGTCCCCGCCGTAAGCCTTGTCATGAACAACCGCGACCACAGGAAGCTTACGGTCATTGACGGAAAAACGGGCTTCACCGGCGGCATAAACATAAGCGACGAATATATTAACGAGAAGGAGCGCTTCGGCCACTGGAAGGATACCGGACTTATGCTTAAGGGGCCGGGGGTCGAAAACCTGACGGTCATGTTCCTTGAGATGTGGAACGCATTTAACACGGACGGCGGCGAGTACGGCGACTTTGTGGCCGAGAGCTTCGAGGAAAAGGGCGGGGAGGACGACGGATATGTCCTCAGCTTTTCCGACAGCCCGCTGGACGACGAAAACGTCGGCGAGAGCGTGTATGCGGATATGCTGTATCAGGCGCGCGACTACATTTATATAACTACGCCGTACCTTGCCATAGACAGTGAGCTTCAAAGCGCCCTGTGCATGGCGGCTAAGCGCGGAGTGGATGTGCGCATGATAACCCCGGGCATACCCGACAAGAAAATGGTCTACCAGCTCACCCGTTCGTATTACCCCGCGCTTTTGAAGGCAGGAGTGAAGATATACGAGTATACCCCCGGCTTTGTCCACGCCAAAAGCTTTGTGTGCGATGATGAGCTGTGCGTCGTGGGTACCATCAATATGGATTACCGCAGTCTGTACCTGCACTTTGAATGCGGAACGCTCATGTACGCAAATCCCGCCATAGCGAAGGTCAAAGCCGACGACCTTGAAACGATGGAAAAATGCCGCCGCGTGGAGCTTTCCGACTGCCGCACGAGCTTCCTCGGCCAGATAGTCAACAGCGTCCTGCGCTCGATCGCGCCGCTGCTGTAAAGGGCCAAATACAATTTTGCCGCCCCGGTCTTTGCTTCGGCCGGGGCGGCAATACTATTATTTAATGTACAGGACTCAGCTTACGATGCCCTTGGTGTCGCGCGCGATGACGAGCTCCTCGTTGGTGGGGATAACGAAGACCTTGACTCTGGAATCGGGGGTGGAGATCATGATATCCTCGCCGCGCTTGGAGTTTGCTTCGTCGTCGATGGCGACGCCCAGATAGCCGAAGTACTCGGAAATGGCCTTGCGGGAGCTCTTGGAGTTCTCGCCGACGCCTGCGGTGAATACAATAGCATCAACGCCGTTCATGGCTGCGACATAGGAGCCTGCGACCTTTGCGACCCAGTAATGGAACATATCCAGAGCAAGCTGTGCGCGCTCGTTGCCCTCGGCAGCGGCATTGTCGAGATCGCGGAAGTCGGAGGAAACGCCGGAAACGCCCAGAACGCCGGACTTCTTGTTGAGAATGTTCAGCATCTCGTCGATGCTCAGGCCGTACTTGTTCATGATGAACTGGATGACGCCCGCGTCCAGATCGCCGCAGCGGGTGCCCATGGGGAGGCCGACCAGCGGGGTGAAGCCCATGGAGGTGTCCACGCACTTGCCGCCGTCGATGG
>CALZAG010000028.1 GCA_945613045.1 uncultured Clostridia bacterium
GATAGTATCCGCCACAACTACCGGGCTATCCGCGCCGGACTGCCGGTCGGCTGCCGCTTCCTCGGCGTGGTGAAGGCGGACGCTTACGGCCACGGTGCCGTGGCGGTGTCGCGCCTGCTGGAGAGCGAGGGCGCAGACTATCTGGCGGTGTCATGTATGGACGAGGCACTGGAACTGCGGAACGCCGGCATCACCATGCCGGTACTGATACTGGGTCATACGCCGCCGGAATACACAGAGATGCTCATCGACAATCATATTACCCAGACGGTGTCATGCCTTGCCAAGGCGAAGGAGTTCTCCCTCCGTGCTGCGGAACTGGGCAAGAAGCTGCGGATCCACATCAAGATCGACACGGGAATGTCCCGTCTCGGCTTTATCTGCAGCGGTGACAGCTTCGACGAAGGTGTCGACAACGTGATCACCTCCTGCCGTCTGGAGGGCCTTATCCCTGAGGGCATCTACACCCACTTTGCCGTCTCCGACGAGCCGGATGAGGACAGCGAGCGGTATACCCGCTGCCAGTTTGACCTGTTCTGCCGCATGATCGACGCAGTGGAGCAGCGCGGCGGCGTAAAGTTCGCCATTCGTCACTGCGCCAACACCGGCGCGGTGGTGAACTATCCGGAAATGGCGCTGGACATGGTGCGCCCCGGTCTGCTGCTGTACGGCTACGGCGACAACACGGGACGGTTCGGATTGCGCCCGTGTATGCGGCTGGTTACCACCATCAGCACCATCAAGACCTACGAGCCGGGAACCTGCGTCAGCTACGGCCGCCGTTTCCGCACGCAACGGCGCACGCGGATGGCGGTGCTGAGCATCGGTTACGCCGACGGATTGTTCCGCGCCCTCTCCGGCAAATGCCGCTTCGCCGTGGCGGGCGGGAAAGCGCCCCAGTGCGGCGGCATCTGCATGGATATGTGTATGATCGATATCACAGACATTCCGGAAGCCACGGTGGGAAGTCAGGTGGAGATCTTCGGCGGAGCCAACGACATCAACGAGCTTAGCGCTGCGGCGCACACAATTCCATATGAGCTGCTGTGCGCTGTTTCCAAACGCGTACCTCGCGTTTATCTACCGCAAAAACGTCTGTAAGGAGTATGAAGAATGAAGATTGTCGTTTTGGGTGGCGGAATCAGTACCGAGCGCAACGTTTCGCTGGTCACCGCCACCTCTGTATGCAAAGCACTGCGTGCGCTGGGGCACAAGGCCATTTTTGTGGATATGTTCCTGGGCATGGAGAACTATACCGGACGGCTGGAGGACGCGTTCGACGCGCCGGACGGCCTATGCAGCGATGTTAGCGTTTCACGTACGGCGCCGGATCTGGAGAAAGTGAAGGCGTCCCGCAAGCTGAAAAGCGCCAGCCATCTGGGGCAGGGAGTGCTGGATATCTGTACGCTGGCCGACTGTGTCTTTCTGGGTCTGCACGGCATCGACGGCGAGGACGGCAAGATCCAGGCCGCGCTGGAGCTGCTGGGCGTGCCCTATACCGGTTCCGGCCCGCTGGGCAGCGCTATGGCCATGGATAAGGCCGTGACCAAGCGGATCATGGAGAGCGCCGGAATCCTGACACCCAAGTGGCAGGAGATCACCTGCACTGCGTCGGATATCCCGACGCTTGTGGAGACACTGCCCGTACCCTGCGTGGTCAAGGCGGTAGACGGCGGTTCGTCAATCGGCGTATCATTGCCGGACACCAAGGAGGAACTGGAAAAGGCGCTGCGTGAGATCCTGCGCTATGGCAGCCGTATTGTGGTGGAGGAGAAGATCGTGGGCCGCGAGTTCACCCAGCCGGTACTGGGCGACACCTACCTGAGCACCATTGAGATCGTGTCGCCGGAGGGCAGCACCTTCGATTATGTGGCCAAGTACCAGAGCGGCAGCGCTGCTGCGCAGGAGATCTGTCCCGCCCAAATTACGGAGAAAGAGCACCTGCTGATGGGCGAGACGGCCCTGAAACTGCATAAGGCGCTGGGTTTGTCGGTCTACTCCCGCACGGACTTTATTCTGGATGCCGCAGGCCGTGCGTGGTGTCTGGAGGTCAATACGCTGCCGGGCATGACGCCCAACAGCCTGATCCCCAAGGCGGCCAGGGTGGCAGGCATGAGCTACGAGGAGCTGTGCGGGAAGATCATCGCGCTGTCTTTGGAAAAGTGACCGGCTTCCAAACCGATAATGAAATGTCAGCCTGCCGGCGCCCCTGCGGCGCCGACAGGCTGACGTTTCTCAGCGGACAGGCCATGACAATCACGGCCCATCGGCAACAGCGGCGGATATATCCGCCCAGGCAGCTTTTTCAGCCGTCTCAGTCATAACGGTACATTGCGATGAGGGATACATTCTCCTCGCCTACACCCGCGCAAATGAGGGGGTCTTTGAGGCAGAGCTACGGTAACACACAGTCAGAAAAAACACAGGACATGAATGGAGAATTCCTGTCCTGTACTCTTTCGTCCTCTCTGCGTTTTTCCAATTGTGGGTCGGCGTGTTGTTCAGGATAATGATTTGCACAGAAAAAGAATTTTTGACAAAGAAAAATCACCGAAAACTGCGGTTTTCGGTGATTTTGGAGCTGCTGGGCAGATTCGAACTGCCGACCTCATCCTTACCAAGGATGCGCTCTACCTACTGAGCTACAGCAGCAAAGTTGATGCCCCTTCAAAAAGGGGCATCTTGTGGCGACCGAGAAGGGACTTGAACCCTCGACCTCCGGCGTGACAGGCCGGCGTTCTAACCGACTGAACCACTCGGCCACGGCTCAGTTAATATAACAGATTTTTTGAAGCTTGTCAACTGTTTTTGCGAAAAAAATTCTTAAACCCGTGTTTTTTCGCGGATGCTGACCATAGCTGAGCGGGGCTATTTCTTCTTTTTCTTTTTGGAAGATCTTGATTTCTTGGCGGCCTGCCTTTCGGCGGCCCTTTTCTCCTTTACACCCTTGCGGGAACGGACGTCGACGACAAAAAAGTAGCAGATGAGCGCCAGGACGATGATCGCCACATAAAAATACCATTTCATAGCTTTTCCTCCGGCTTTTGATACAACTAATATACAGTATTATCGCCCCGAGGTCAAGTGAGGCAAAAATATGTGGACAAGCGGTACCGAATGGGGATATAATAAACTTTACCAATTCTGAAAGAGGACCAATATGAAAAAGAATTTCAGGTTTTTTATTGCCCTGTGGATAAGCAAGGCCGCGATGCTTTTGCAGAAGCTGCTGGGCATGAACGCAAGCTACTTCCCCGGAAAGCTTGCCATAAAGCTCTGCCCTGACTTTCTGGGGCGCATTGACAAGCCCGAGACCATCATAACCGTCACGGGAACCAACGGAAAGACCACCTGCTGCAATATGCTGCTGGATATCCTGACGGAAAACGGCTATGACGTTCTGAACAACAAAGCAGGCTCCAACATCGACGCGGGCATCGCCAGCGCACTCATAGCCGAGGCGAGCCTCTCGGGCAGGGTGAGCAAAAAGCTCGGCCTGTTTGAGGTCGATGAGCGCAGCTCGAAGAAGATATACGCCTATGTACATCCGAACTACACCGTGTGTACTAACCTTTTCCGCGATTCCATCCAGCGCAACGCGCATCCGGAGTTTATTTTCTCATTTATCGACTCCAGTCTGCCCGACGATACCCACCTTATTCTGAATGCCGACGACCCGATAAGCAGCAGGCTCAAGGAGGGGAACCGCCGCAGCTATTTCTCCATCGGCAGGCTCCCCACCGACAGGGACGAGTGCGTCAATATCATAAACGATATGCGCATGTGCCCCAAATGCCACGCGACGCTTGAGTACGAGTATGTACGCTATCATCACATCGGAAAGATGAGATGCCCCGTGTGCGGCTTTGCCTCTCCGGAGCCGGATTTCCTTGCGTCTCCCGATTGGAAAAAAGGGAGCTTCACGGTGAAAACGCACGAAGGCGAGGAAGAATACCCCCTCGTGAGCAGCAGCGTTTTCAACACCTATAATCAAGTGACGGTCGTCGCCATGCTGCGCACCTTCGGGCTTTCCGCCGAGGCCATTGCAAAGAGCTTTTCCCACCTGAAGATAGTGGAGTCGCGCTATACAAGCGTGGAAAAAGACGGCGTTGAGGTGATAACGAACATGACCAAGGGCCAGAACCCCGTGGCCTGCTCCATCGTGTTCGACTATATCCGCCATGAGCCGGGCGATAAGGAGGTCGTCCTTATGCTCGACGACCTGACCTACAAGAAGACCACGGAGATAATGACATGGGTCTTTGACGCAGACTTTGAGCTGCTCGAGCACGAGAGCATAAAGCGTATCGTCGCCTGCGGCGTGAGGATACACGACTATCACCTGCGGCTGCTGCTGGCGGGCATCCCCGAGGAGAAGATCCGCTGTGTTGAAAACGAGACCGACGCGCCGAAGGAGCTTGCGCTCGAGCGCGGCGAAAAGGTGTTCATCCTTCACGACCTGACTACTCCCGTCATGACGAGGAAGGTGCGCGACGGCATTCTTGAGGAGCTCGACAGAAGGGAGGCAAAAGCATGAAGATAGAAGTCCTGTTTCCCGAATTTGCAAATCTTTTCGGCGACTGCTGGAACCACCGCTACCTGAAGGCCTGCCTGCCTGAGGCGGAGTTTATCGAGACATCTTACTGCAGCCAGCCCCGTTTTGCAAGCGAGGACGTGCAGCTTGTTTACATGGGCGCGATGACCGAGAGCCAACAGGAGCTTGTCATAAAAAAGCTCCTGCCCTATAAGGACAGGATACAGGCGATGATCGACTCCGGCACGGTGTTTCTAATGACCGCCAACGCCGGCGAGGTCTTCTGCGACTACATTGAGAACGAGGACGGCAGCAGGGCCGACGCTCTGGGCATCGTACCTCTGCACGCCAAGAGGGATATGCTGCACCGCTTTAACTCCGTTCAGCTTTGCAGCTTTGAGAACATGGAGCTTGTCGGCTTCAAGGCGGAGTTTTCGCAGCTTTACGGCGATAACGCCGGGTTTGGCTTTGCCGGGGTGAAATACGGCATAGGAATCAATAAGGAAAGCCGGCTTGAGGGCGTGAGGATAAATAACTTCTTCTCCACCTCGATGGTGGGGCCGTTCGCGGTCATGAACCCGCTGTTTGTAAAGTATCTCATGCGCCTGCTGGGCGTTGAAGACCCCGTGCTCGCGCACGAGGAGGTCATCATGGCCGCTTACAATAAACGCCTTGAGGACATCAAACGGATGATGAACAGTAAATGAAATAAGCTCCCGACCGAAAGGCCGGGAGCCTTATTATACGTGAAGCTCAGTAGTTTATCACTCTCAGCTCAAAGTAAGCCTGGGGATGTGCGCAGGTGGGGCACATTGCGGGAGCGACGGGGCCCTCGTGGATGTGACCGCAGTTGCGGCAGATCCAGATGACCTTTTCCTTCTTCTCAAACACGCTGCCGTCCTTGACGTTGGAAAGAAGTGCGCGGTAGCGCTCCTCATGCTCCTTCTCAATGGCGCCGACAGACTTGAAAAGACGGGCGATATCATCAAAGCCCTCTTCCTCGGCTTCCTTTGCCATGCGGGCGTACATATCCGTCCACTCCTCCATCTCGCCGGTCGCGGCCGCGAGGAGGTTTTCCTCGGTGGAGGGGATAGCGCCGCCGCACAGAAGCTTGAACCAGATCTTTGCGTGCTCCTTTTCGTTGCCTGCAGTCTCCTCAAAAATCGCAGCTATCTGCTGATAGCCGTCCTTCTTAGCTTTGGATGCAAAATAGGTATACTTGTTGCGGGCCATACTCTCGCCTGCGAAAGCCTCCCACAGATTTTTTTCGGTTTTCGTACCTTTCAGATCGGGCATTTGTTTATCCTCCTTAATAATAAATTATTACTGCTTATAGTATAAACGAATATCAGAAAATTATCGGTGGCATATGCCACAATCAAATCGAGAAAACAATTATTTTTGCATTTTCGCGGGACTCCATATCATACTCGCTGCTATGCAGCAGCCTCACATCCTCTGCCGGCCAGAGCCGGAGAAAATCCTCGACGGGAGCGATGCTCCTGATCCCTGATGAAGCGCATCTATAGTGCATTGGAACGGCGATGCGCGGCTTAAGGGCATCGATAAGCTCCTTTGCCTGCACCGCGTCGATGGTATACACGCCGCCCACGGGTATCATGAGCAGGTCGAGCCTTCCGAAGCGGCTGAGCTCGTCCCCGCTGAGGGGATGCCCCAGATCGCCCAGATGCGCGACGCGCAGGCCGTCGGCTTCAACGATGCTGCACAGGTTCTTTCCACGGAGTTTCCCGCACTGGTCGTCGTGAAATACCGGTATCTGAGTGACTTTGAATTCCGGCTCCCTGCCGCTGAGCTTAACGGCCTCTGAGCAGTTGTGGTCGCTGTGGCCGTGGCTGCATATGACCACGTCCGCGTTCAGCTCAGGCAGGCTCAGACCCGGAACGGAGCCGGGGCGGTATGGATCAAAGACGACGCTGCCTGCGCTGCTTCTGAGCTCAAAGCAGGCGTGTCCGTACCAGATAAGCTTCATGGCTCTCAGCCCTCAAAGCAGCCGGTAAAGGCTTTGTAAACAGCCTCGCGGTCGGCGTCATCGAGGATCGCGTACATAACGTAGTTTCCCTCGCTCCAGACCTCTGCGTGTTCGAGCTTGGGCTTTTCCTCCGGCAGATACTCGTCCATCCACAGCTCCAGACGGTACTCGAGATATTCTTCGAGCGCGGCCTTGAGCTCGGCTGTCTGAGCCTCGTCCTTGCCCTGGAATATGCCGTATTCGTCGATGCTGGTGCCGACGGCGGAGATGATCGTGTTGCGGGAAACGTAACCGTCAAGGGATATCTTCATCACGCCCTCGACATAGGTGTCGGGTATCTGGGCCATGTCCTCGGTGTCGATGGAACTGAATACTGCGGAGGCGACGGCATCCATGCCGGGATCTTTGACGTCATCTCCGCCGCAGGCTGCCAGCAGGCAGAGCGACAGGATGACAAGAAGTACTGCACTGAATTTTTTCATTGGTATAACCTCTGTTACAGATATGCGTGTGTGCGCAGGTAGTCCAGCACACGGTTGAAGCCGGTCGCGTTCAGGTGTATGCCGTCGCCGTTGCCGTAATCTGAAACGAGCTTGCCGTCCGAGCCCTTGAGGACCGAAGCGGAGTCGGCGTAGTGGGTGCCTGTGGCCTCCGCGATCTGCAGGATCCAGCCGTTTGCGCGGTCAATGACCTCGTTGTTTATGCCGTTGTCCTTGGCTTCGTAGGAGGCCTCAACGGGGTAGATGGAGTTGCATATGATCTTAGTGTCGGGGCTCACGGACTGGATGCGCTCGACAAGGGCGGTGTACTCGGCCTTGAAGGAGCTCTCGTCCATCATGGAAACACCGTTGACGCCTATGGTGAGTACGACATATTCGGGCTTTGCGCTCTCTATCGCGTCGGTGATGGGGATCTCAAGCCCGGTCTCGGGGTAGACTATGGTGGCAAAGCTCTGATTGAACAGCGCCAGCGTGCCGCTGGAAGGGGTCCAGACCTGGGAACCGGGGAGCACGTCGTAGGCCTTGAGCCCGTAGGTGGTGCTGTCACCGATAAAGATCAGGCGGGAGATGTAATCCTCGCCGGCGTCGGCGGTCTCGCCGAGCATGGTCGGCTGCACCTTGGGCGTGGACTCGGGGCCGTCGTCGGACACGTCGGGAGCCTTGCCCCCGCCGATATCATCGGTGGTCTGAGGCTCGTCCGCGTCATCTCCGCCGCAGGCGCCCAGCAGACTTACGCACAGGCACAGAGCCAGTGCAATGAGAAGCACATTGCGCAGTTTAATTTTCATTTGTAATCACCTCACAGGTTAAATCAATTAATCATAACATATGTTCAAACTCTGTTCAAGTCATAAAATCTGAAGCTTCCTGCCAAAAAAGCTCCGCCCCCGCACCGTTGCGTACGGTGCGGGGGGCGGAAAACAAAGACTTATACCGTAACGGGCTCTTTTTTCTCGGCTTCCTCGGCGGCGCGGCGCTTTTCCGCCTCCTCTTCCTCGAGAACGCGGTAAGCCACCTTGCCCACGAGAGTTTTGGGCAGCTCGCGGCGGAACTCGATGTCATAGGGCATTGCGTATTTTGCGATGTTCTTGCGGCAGTAGGCCAGAATTGCCTCCTTGGTCTCGGGGCTTTCGGGGACGCCGGGCTTGAGCATGACGAAGGCCTTGACCTTCTGCATCTTGTAGGGGTCGGGAACGCCGATGATGCAGCTCATGTGCACGAGCTCGTGCGCGTCGAGAATGTTCTCAAGCTGGCCGGGATATACGTTGTAGCCTGAGGTGATTATCATGCGCTTGGCGCGGCCGCGGAAGTATACGAAGCCCTCGCTGTCCATCATGCCGAGGTCGCCGGTGTATATCCAGGTCAGGCCGTCGGAATGCTGCTTCAGGGTCGCGGCGGTCTCTTCGGGGTGATTTATATACTCCATCATGACCGTGGGGCCGGCGATGAGGATCTCGCCCTCCTCGCCGTAGGGCAGCTCCCTGTCCGTGCCGGGCTCGACTATCTTGTAATAGGTATCGGGGAAGGGTAGACCGATGCTGCCTTCCTTCGCCATATGCGGAGGCGTGAGGCAGGAGGCGGTGACGCACTCGGTCAGGCCGAAGCCCTCGCGTATCTGTATCTTTGCATTGTGGTCGTACAGGAACTTGTCGAACTTCTTTTTAAGCTCGATGGACAGGCTGTCGCCGCCGGAGAACACGCCCTTGAGTGAGCTGAGGTCGGCTTTCTCCATCGAGGGCAGGCGGAGCAGCGCCTCGTACAGGGTGGGAACGCCCGCGATGAAGTTGCACTTATATTTTGTGATCTGCTTTGCATAGGTCTGGGCGGTGAAGCGGGGGATGAGGATGCAGCGTCCGCCCTGAGAGAGCATGGTGTGAACGCATACGCCGAGGCCGAAGCCGTGGAACAGAGGCATTGCCGCGAGCATCTTATCGCCCACGCGGAACATGGGGTTTGCTGCGATGACCTGCTGGCCGAGAGCGTTGAAGTTGCGGTTTGAAAGCAGGATGCCCTTAGTGGTGCCGGTGGTGCCGCCGGAGTAGAGGATAACGGCGGGGTCGGAACCCTTGCGGGAGACCTTGTAGTTATAGAAGCAGTGCCTGCCCAGGCGCAGGAAGTCATTCCAGCGGATGACGGGGGCGTCCTCGGGAATCTTCTTTATCTTGCGGCCCTCGGTGAGCATATAGCCGGCTTTGACGGGCTTTGAGAGCTCGTCCTTGATGCTTGCGATGATTATATTAACGACCTTGGTGTTCTGACGGATGTTTTCAAACTTGTTGTAGAACTGGTCGAGAGTGATCGCGGTGACGGACTCCGACTCGTTGAGGTAGAACTCTATTTCCTTCTCGGCTGAGAGGGGGTGGATCATGTTGCATATGCCGCCGACGAGATTCACGGCATAGAACATCTGGATCGCCTGCGGGCAGTTGGGCATTGCGATGGTGACCTTGTCGCCCTCGCGCACGCCTATCGTCTTCAGGGCCTTGGCGCAGTCTTCTATCTCTTTTATAAAAGCCTTGTAGGTTGTGGATCTGCCCATGAAGTCAAAGGCAATATTATTGGGGTACTTTTTTGCAATGGCTTCTACGGCTTCAAACATTGAGCCTTCAAAATAATCGAGAGTAAACGGCACATCGCCGAGATGTGCCTTCCAGGGAGCTTTTGCGCTTATCTGTGTCATAATCTTCTTTCCTCTCTAAAAAAGTCGATGAAAACATAATATAACAACAAAAAAAGATTGTCAATTGCCTGATAAAGCACATACGCAAACATAAGCAAAACGGGCAAGACTTTGGTCTTGCCCGTTTACTCTGTCGTATTATCGCAGCATTATGCAGTAGTATGAAAGCAGGTAGATTTTTTCGGATTTGTATGCGTTCCAGACCTGGTCGGCGAGCTCCTCGGGGAGACCGCCCTTCCGCTGCATGGAGCGGATATCCTCTATGACCTCCTGCAGGTCGTTTTCACAGTCCTCCTCAAGCGCGTAAAAACGGTCGCAGTTGAGGTAGGAATAGACCATCAGGCTGCGGTATTTTCCTTCCGGCTGCGCTTCAAATTCCGCGCGCATCTCCTGAACGAGCGCGTCCAGCCGCGCCGTGTAGCAGTGCTTTATCGCTTCGATCTCGGCGGCGGCGAGAGCCTTTTTGTATTGATCGCGGCTCATATCTCCCGCCTGAAGAAGGACCTCCTTGGCGATGTCGGTGTAGCTGGCCTCCTCGTTTATTATTCGCTGCGCGCCCTCCTCAAATATGCTGTAATCCCAGCGGGAGGTGTCCGCGCCAAGCAATTGGTCTATCTGGCTGTGATAGTTTCCGGCGATCTCGGTGATCTGCTCGGAGCTGAGGTTCCGTGCGAGGACATAGGATTTGAGCAGATCGTACTGTGCCCAGACGAAGCAGCCCAGCACAGCGGCCAAAAGCAGCATGAAATATACGGCGACCTCGGCAAACAGCTTGCCGCGGCTTTTTTTGAGCAGGTTTTTCGGATTTTTTTCCGTTGCCTTAAGCGACTGCGTTTCAGGAAGCACGCCGGTGTTAAGATATTCCGAGTAGGCGTCGCACACGGTCTTGGGGTCGCCGAACATGACCATGCGGCCCTTGTCGAGCCACAGCACCTTGTTGCACTGTGCGCGCACCGTCTGCAAAGAGTGCGAGACCATGAGCGCGGTAGTGTCGCCGGAGGCGATGATCTCCTGCATGCGCTGCTGACTTTTTTGGCGGAAATCGCCGTCGCCGACGGCGAAAATCTCGTCAAGGATTATAATGTCCGGCTCCACCATGCTCGCAATTGCAAAGGCGATGCGGCTTTTCATACCCGAGGACAGGGTGCGGAAAGGGTTATTCTGAAACTCGCGCATATCCGCGAAATCGATGATCTCGTCATATTTGGAGTCAATAAACTCCTTTGAATAGCCCATGAACGCACCGCGCAGGTACACGTTTTCCTTGACGGTCATCTCGCGGTCGAAGCCCGCGCCCAGCTCGAGCAAAGCGCAGATCCTGCCCTCTTTCTCAATGGTGCCCGAGGCAGGGGAGAGCGTGCCGCTGATGGCCTTCATCATGGTGGATTTTCCGGCACCGTTTTTTCCGATAACGCCCAGCATATCTCCCTTTTCAAGGCTGAAGGACACGTTTCTGAGAGCCCAGAACTCATCGGAACGGCTGCTTTTTTTGAAAATACGCTTTACTATATCCGCAGTTGCGCGGGAATTTGCCTTTCGGTAGCGCACGGAAAGGTTGTCAAGAACAAGAACTTTGTTGTCTTCCATTCTGCGCCTCCTTATACATAGAGCGCGATCTTATCGCGGCATATGCGGTAGGTAAATCCGCCAACGAGCATACAGAACGCAGCCATGCAGGCAAGAACGAGATGAAAGGAAGGGGAGGGAACGGTGGAATGTATAATAAGCTGCCGGAAATAGTCGATGCACATATAGAGGGGATTGCAGTTTAAGAGCCTGCGCATTATCCCCGGCAGGATGGACACATCGTAAAATATCGCCGACGCGTACATGATGACACGGGTTATGACCGGCCAGAGATAGTTTACGTCTCTGAAGAAAATATACAGTGTGCTGAGGAACATCCCGATACCGTAGTTGATGAAAAACAGGCAGGCGATGGGATACAGCAGATACAGAAACCGCCAGTGGAAGCTGATCCCGTCAATTGCGACGAATATGAAAAAGACCAGCAGAGAAACGAGAAAATCAATGAATTGCGCGCTGCTGTGAGAGATGAGGAAATAGTATTTGGGAACGGGCACCTTGCTGTAAATAGGCGCGTTGTCGTACAGCACTCGCATCGCGCTGCGTGTAGCGGAGGAAAAGTAATTGAACAAAAGCAGGCCGCAGAACAGATATATCGTATAGTGCGGCATATTCCGGCCGAAAAAGGTGCCGAAAACAAGATCCATTGTCAGAAGCAGAAGCAGGGGCGAGAGCGCGCTCCAGAGTATGCCGAAGGTCGTGCGCTTGTATTTTTTTATAAAATCTCGCCTTATAAGCTCAGCAAGCAGAAAACCGTGATTGGTTTTGTCCGAATTCATAAAACGTATGTTCTCCTTAAAACAAAAAACCATGCATATAGCGGCCTTTTGCGGGAAAAGCCCGCACGATTATGCCATTATAACACAGTTTTCTGTATAGTTCCATATTATTTTTCGGATATAAAGCTCAAATAGTCGTCGGGGGAGTTAAAATCCCGCGTAAAGCTGTCGAGCAGGACATAGCTTTTTCCGATGCTTCGCCCGCCGAGCGGGAGCCCCGCGTACAGATGATACACCTGCCAGCCCTTGCACTCGCCGATCTCTTTTTCAACATAGCGCCTGCGCACCTCAAGATACAGGCTGCGGAAAAGTTCCCCATCGCCGACGAGGACGGCGCATATGCTCTCCCTGCTTCCGAAAAACAGCACGGGCTCTTTTCCGCGGCTTTCCGCGATGGTCTTTATCGCCTGCTCGGAGTACAGCAC
>CALZAG010000029.1 GCA_945613045.1 uncultured Clostridia bacterium
AGACGACTGTTCACCGCCCTTGATAAGTCCACTGCCGCCATTGCTATAGGCGGTTATGACGCGGCTCCGCGTCAGAAGCCTGCAAACGCCTCCGCGGCAAAGGCGAAAAAGACCATGAACGATCTGCGCGGCACATTCACCGAGGAGCAGATGAAGGCCGAGACCGAACGCTGCCTCGGCTGCGGAGCAGTTATTCTCGATGAGTATAAGTGTGTCGGCTGCGGTATCTGCACGACAAAATGCAAATTTGACGCCATCAAGCTTGTGTGGGACGGAGAATATGTTTCTCCCAAAGTCGAGAAGATCGCCCCTCATCTTATTGCCGGAATGGCAAAGCGCGGCGGCAAGATCGCTATCAAAACAATAAAAGACACAGTCCAAAAGTTAGGAACAGACTAACACCGTCGTCAAGCCCGCGCTGTCACAGCGCGGGCTTTTGTCTATTGATTTTTTCCAAAGGATGATATATCATGATTTCATTAACTATTTAACGAAGTCCGGAGGACTAATATTATGCACAGACCTGACGACGGATACTATCACGACCACGGCGACGGTATAATACACTGCCACGATCACAAGCCCATGGAGGATCTTCAGGCGCACGAAGAAACAGAGCACCCGCACCACAACCACCCGCACAGACATACGCAAAGCAAGTCTGTTGCAAACCGGCTTGCCAGAGCCATCGGGCATCTTGAGTCGGTCAAGCGCATGGTCGAGGAGGGCCGGGACTGCACCGATGTTCTTATCCAGCTTGCCGCCGTGCGCTCCGCCCTCAGCAGCACGGCCCGGGTAATCCTCAAGGATCACCTTGAGCACTGCATTACCGACGCCGTCGAAACGGGCGACGATAAGTTCATATCGGAGCTTAACGCGGCGATAGATAAGTACATAAACTGACAGAAAACCGAAGGTACAAGCTTTTGTCCTTCGGTTTTACTCATATGTTTTTATAACGCTTTCCGCGACGCTGCGCTTTGAAACGCGCCTGTCCTGAGCGTGTTTTTCAATATAGTGCTGCGCCTGAGCCTCGTTCATGCCGAGGCATTCGATAAGCAGCCATTTTGCATGGTTGACAATGCGTATCTCCTCGATCTTTTCCTCAACGGAGATGCGCTTTTGCTCCATAAGACGCATCCTTTCGCGCATTGAGCACATGGTGCGCAACGCCTGAGAGACCATATTCACATTCGTAGGCACCGACAGCACGGTTACGCCGAATTCCACGACCTTCTCATACACCTCATAGGAAAGTTCGTTTTTAACAAACATAAGCACCGCCGCGCTGCTGTGGCTCGATGCGTCGATGGCAAGCTGTGAGCCGAATTCATCCGGCAGAGGCGTGCTGATGATAACGATGTCATATTCCCTCTCTGCCAACGCCCGGCGCGCCTGAGAGGCACTTTTTGCCTTGTGAACAGGCCAATAATCGGAGTTCGGGAGCAGCTCGCCGGTCGCTCTGCTCATTTTTTCCGACGCCGAGACCATCAGAACGCTGTATGTCCGTTCTCTGAAAACCATGCCGCTCCCTCCTTTCTTAAGATTTTGCGGTACTTATACTATCGAGTAGGCTTTCAGAACGCTATCCGGCAGATGCTCTTTTATAAAATCACTCTCAGCAGCCTTTGCCCGAGCCTGCGCAAGATCCTCAGGCAGGCGCTTAAACCCGCTCAGCACCTCCGGCGGCTCAGCAAAAAGATTGATATCCGCCGGAGAAGGCAGCTGCATATTACGCTCTATGCCGCAAATTCCTGCATATATCATAAGCGCAAAAGCAATGTAGGGATTTGACATCGCATCGGCAGAGCGCAGCTCCGCTCTGCGGTAGGCTCCCACCGCAGCTGGAAAACGAATGAGCTGGGAGCGGTTTTCGTGCGACCAGCTGATGTATTTGGGCGCCTTATTGCTTCCGAGCCGCGCATATGACTCCGGACATGGGTTCAGAAATGCCGTCATATCCGGCGCATGCTCGAGAATACCCGCCATGATATTCGGCAGATAGTCGGTGCCGTCCCTGTGTTTGACCGAAATATTTATATGCATACCGCTGCCGGGCTTGTCGCTGAGCGGTTTTGGCGTAAAATCAGCGCGCAGTCCGTTTCTCCCCGCTATCGTCTCAACGATCGAGCGGAATGTGACCGCGTTATCCGCAGCGCTGAGGGCGTCCGAGTGCCGGAAGTCTATCTCATTCTGACCGGGACCCTCCTCGTGGTGTGAGCTTTCAGGGTAAATACCCATCTTTTCAAGCGTTAAGCATATCTCACGCCGGATATTTTCACCCTTATCGCCGGGCGCTATGTCCATATAACCAGCGTTGTCATACGGGATATACGAAGGCAGGCCGCTCTCGTCGCTCTTAAACAGATAAAACTCCATTTCGGGTCCGAAATTGAAGCAGAGCCCCTTATCCGATGCATCTTTAACGGCCCTTTTGAGAATACCCCTTGTATCTGCCTCGAACACACTCCCGTCAGGGCGGTATATATCACAGAAAAAGCGGACCACCTTGCCGTTTTCCGGCCGCCACGGCAGTCCGGAAAGCGTTGAAGGATCCGGACGCAGGAAAAGATCGGAGCGCACCTCCCCGCCGAAGCCGGCTATTGCGGAAGCGTCGAAGGCTATACCGCAGTCGAAGGCTCTTTCGAGCTCCGAGGGCATGACGGCCACATTCTTTTGTCTGCCGAAAACATCGCAAAAGGCAAGACGTATGAATTTTACATCGTCTTCAGCCACATACTGCAAAACTTCCTGCGCCGAATAATCCATATCCTGCTGTCTCCTTTAACTTTGTTAATTTGCAACGTACATCTGCTTGTACGGATTTTTACTATCCGGTGTTATAAGCGTAAAACTTGAGTCCATTATTTCTTCGGCGTCTGACCCGAACAAGCCGCAGAACTTCTCAATGTGAGGGCGTATCTCCTCAAGCTCCTGCGCCTGCGCAGCGCGATGATTGACCTGTCTGGGGAAGATGATATCGTCGCAGCCCGAGCGAATGAAGACCTTCCCTCCATGCATTCCCGTGCAGGGAAAGTTACTCACTATCTTCCTGTTCTCATCAGTGAGACCGAGCACTACGATGAGGCCTCCGGCCTGATACTCACCGAGAAAGCTTCCAGCACAACCGCCGATAACCATAACGGGCAGCTTGTCCTCATAAGCTTTCATGTGAACTCCCGCCCTGTAGCCCGCACTGCCGCGGACAAAGATCTCTCCGCCGCGCATTGCGTAGCCTGCTGCGTCGCCAATGCTGCCATGCACAATTATTGTGCCGTCATTCATTGTGTCTCCAACTGCGTCCTGGGCATTGCCGTTGACCTCAATACACGCGCCGTTAAGGTACGCACCCAGAGCATTTCCGGGTATTCCGTCTATACTTATATATCCCTCGCTCAGGCCGGAAGCAAGGAATCTGTGTCCGAGACAGTTTTGAATCTGAACATCGCCGCCGTGCTCTTTAAGAATCGTGTTTATCTGAGAGTAGCTCAGCTTTTGTGCATCTATTATCATTTATAACACATCCTAAAACTATTTTCCACATATTTAATGCGATTGGCAATATCTCAATCTCCCGCATGGGATATGCCCAGTATCTGAAGCTCTTTTTCGTTGAGGCCTACCCCGCGAAGCATGAGCCGGTTGCCCCTGAGCGCTTCAATAGAGTTAATGCCCATACCGCCCATGAGTTCCTTAATTTCATGACGCCACGCTGTCATCAGATTAACCAAGCGGCGGCTGCCCTCATCGGGGTCAAGTCTCGATACAAGCTCTTTCTTCTGCGTTGCGATGCCCCAGCTGCACTTACCCGTCTGGCAGCTTCTGCACAGGTGGCAGCCCATTGCAAGCAGCGCCGCCGTTGCAATATAGCACGCATCAGCGCCGAGAGCGACTGCCTTTACTACATCCGCCGAGCTTCTTATACTGCCGCCGACAACAACGGAAACATTATCCCGTATTCCCTCTTCCCTCAAGCTTCGGTCAACCGCCGCAAGCGCGAGCTCAACGGGTATGCCGACATTATCCCTGATTCTTGTCGGAGCGGCGCCGGTGCCTCCGCGAAAGCCGTCAATGGCGATTATATCCGCGCCGCTGCGGGCTATACCGCCGGCTATGGCGGCAATATTATGCACTGCCGCCACCTTTACGATAACCGGCTTTTTATATCCGGTCACCTCCTTGAGAGACATAACAAGCTGCCTTAAGTCCTCAATTGAATAAATATCGTGGTGAGGAGCAGGAGATATGGCGTCCGAGCCTTTAGGCACCATTCTCGTGCGGGACACGTCGCCGTTTATCTTTGCGCCCGGTAGATGCCCGCCGATGCCCGGCTTTGCACCCTGCCCCATTTTAATCTCTATAGCGGCTCCCGCATTCAGATATCCGCTGTGCACGCCGAAGCGTCCGGAAGCGACCTGAACTATGGTGTTTTCCCCGTAACTGTAGAAATCCTCATGCAGCCCGCCCTCTCCGGTGTTGTAATATATACCAAGCTCGCGGGCTGCCCGGGCCATGCTTAAATGGGCGTTGTAGCTTATAGAGCCGTAGCTCATTGCGGAAAACATGACCGGCATGGACAGCTCAAGCTGCGGCGGCATATCGCATATGAGTCTTCCGTTTTCGTCCCGACGGGGCTTGTCCGGCTTTTTGCCGAGGAAGACCTTTGTTTCCATTGGCTCACGCAGAGGATCAATGGGAGGGTTGGTCACTTGCGATGCGTTTATAAGTACCTTATCCCAGTATACGGGAGCCGGCTTTGGGTTTCCCATTGAGGACAGCAGTACGCCTCCGCTCGAGGCCTGCTTATATATTTCTTTTACCGTGTCGCCGCTCCAGTTGGCGTTGTCACGCATACAGTTATCGCTTTTTACTATTTTCAACGCGTGCACGGGACAAAAGCATACACAGCGTTGGCAGTTAACGCACTTACTGTCATCGGCCTTCATCATGCCGCTTTTTTCATCGAACGAATGTACCCCGTAGCTGCACTGGTCTATACAGATCTTGCAATCAATGCAGTTTGAACTGCGCCGCACTTCAAATTCGGGATATAAATAATCAATCCCCATCAGTACTTACCCTCCTTTACCTTTACTATGAACGGACAGCCGCCGGAAGGTGCGAAAATGTTTTCCGCATTGGGCTCCATCGCCCTTATTGCCGCTTCCTCACTTGCGATAAAAACCATATCGTCCTTTTCACCCGTGACCATGGACCGAAGCTTCAGCCTGTCATTAAGCGCCATTAAGCCGCCCTCAAAGCCCAAAACTATTGAAAACGGGCCTGTTATGAGCAGGCTTGGATAGGTCATGCGCAGGAATTTCAGTTTCTCAGCTTTTTCGGGCTCGCAGCGCTCAATGGTGCTCCAGAACGGCGCAGCAATTACAGATGCGGTCTCCTCAAGGGTAAGCCCCTGGCGCCGAACAAGGTAGTCGACGATATATGTAATGACCTCAGTATCCGTCTGCAGGGCGCATTTATAGCCGAACATTTCTATATACCTGCGGTTTGCGTCATAGGAGGATATTTCACCGTTATGTACTACCGTCCAGTCGAGCAGTGAAAACGGATGGGCTCCGCCCCACCAGCCCGGGGTATTGGTCGGATATCGACCGTGGGCCGTCCACGAATAAGCCTCGTATTCTTCGAGTCTGTAAAAACGCCCCACATCCTCGGGATATCCGACGGCCTTGAATACTCCCATGTTTTTTCCGCTGGAGAACACATAAGCGTCTGATATTTCAGTATTTATGTGCATGACTGCGCGGGCGATGTATTCTCTCTCATCAAGCTGCATCCGGTGAAGCGCAGAGCGCAGAGGGGTCACGAAATAGCGGCGTATGATAGGCACATCGGTTATCTCCGGAATTATCCGGATAGGCATCTCCTCGGCCAGAACTATCTCAAACGTTTCTTTAAGATACGCCTCACACTCATGCCGGCTCGCCCCGCTGCCGAAAAAAATGTGCAGCGCGAACTCGTCCTTATGCTCGGGATATATTCCGTAAGCCGCAAAACCCCCGCCGAGGCCGTTCGACCTGTCGTGCATGGGTACCATGCTCCTAATCATGCTTTCTCCGTTTATGGGCCTGCCTTCTCTTGAAATGGCAGCGGAGATTGCACATCCGGAGGGTATCCTTACCTCTCCCTCTCTGTACTTCATTTACATCAGTCCCTTCTGAAAAGAAAAACGATGATGTTCACCACAAAACGGCCGCAGAATGCCTGTGGAGAACATCATCGTTCATGCAGGAATGATAGCTCACTATGTGCAATTTGTCAATTGATTTCACTTTGATGAGTGCATTTTCTGCAATTTGACTATTGACATGCTGCAAAAATGGGTGTATATTGTGCGACATGAAAAGGGCGCTGAAGCCTGAGATTTTCATCTCGGTCTTCAGCGCTCTTTTTTATTATACTGAAAGGGTGATTTCAAAATGACAGCAGTTCCTGAGTATTTCGGCAGCTTGGTCTTTGACGACAGACAGATGAAGGCAAGACTTTCCAACGAAGTTTATAACTCACTGAAAAAGACGATAGACGAGGGCTCAAGGCTCGATCCATCCGTTGCCAGCGCAGTCGCGCAGGCAATGAAGGACTGGGCAGTCAGTTTGGGCGCGACCCATTTCACTCATTGGTTCCAGCCTTTGACCGGCATCACCGCCGAAAAGCACGACAGCTTTATCGCGCCTGCTCCTGACGGCGGCATAATCATGGAGTTCTCCGGCAAAGAGCTTATCAAGGGCGAACCCGACGCGTCGAGCTTCCCCTCGGGCGGACTCCGCGCCACCTTTGAGGCCAGAGGCTACACCGCATGGGATCCTACCTCTTACGCATTCATAAAAGATAAAACCTTATGTATCCCTACTGCCTTCTGCTCATACAGCGGCGAGGCGCTCGACAAGAAAACCCCTCTCCTTCGCTCCATGGAGGCGCTCAACCGTCAGGCGCTGCGTATCCTCAGACTTTTCGGAGCCGACGGTGTGAAGTGCGTCCGCTCCTCTGTAGGCCCGGAGCAGGAGTACTTCCTTGTTGACAAACAGCTGTACCTCCGCCGTCCCGACCTTATATATACCGGGCGCACACTGTTCGGTGCAAAGCCCCCCAAGGGTCAGGAAATGAGCGATCACTACTTCGGTGTGATCCGTCCCAGAGTTCAGGCATACATGAAGGAGCTCAACGAGGAGCTTTGGAAGCTGGGCATTCTTGCAAAGACCGAGCATAACGAGGTTGCTCCGGCACAGCATGAGCTTGCACCAATTTTCACTACCACAAACATTGCTGCGGACCATAACCAGCTCACCATGGAGATCATGCAGAAGCTTGCAGAAAAGCACGGACTTGTATGCCTGCTGCATGAGAAGCCCTTCGCTGGCGTTAACGGCAGCGGCAGGCACAACAACTGGTCCATAGCCACGGATACAGGCGTAAACCTTTTGTCCCCGGGCGACACTCCGCACGAAAACGCACAGTTTCTGCTGTTCCTGTGCGCGGTCATTCAGGCTGTCGATGAGTATCAGGCGCTGCTCAGATGCGCGGTAGCAACCGCCGGCAACGACCACCGTCTCGGAGCAAACGAAGCTCCTCCGGCAGTTGTATCCATCTTCCTCGGCGACGAGCTCACAGCCATTCTGGATTCAATAGAAAACGGCACGCCGTACAGCTCTGCTGAAAAATCCAGTATGAAGCTCGGCGTCCACGTCCTTCCACGCTTTCAGCGCGACACCACCGACCGCAACCGCACCTCGCCTTTTGCCTTCACCGGCAACAAGTTTGAATTCCGCATGCTCGGCTCATCAAACTCCATATCCTGCGCGAACATCATGCTCAACGCCGCGGTCGCAGACGTTCTTGAGAAGTATGCCGACGAGCTTGAGGGCAGTTCCGATTTTGATGCGTCTCTGCACGAGCTTATAAAAAGAAGCATCTCTGAACACAAGCGTATCATCTTCAACGGAAACGGCTATGACGACGCATGGATCAAGGAAGCTACCGAAGTCCGCGGCCTGCTGAACCTGCGCAGTACAGCCGACGCGATGCCCGCGCTGCTTGAGGAGAAAAACCGCAGTATGCTCATGCATCACCGCATATTCTCCGAGTCAGAGATCAGATCCCGCTACGAGATCATGCTCGATAACTACTGCAAGACGATAGTTATCGAGGCACGCACCATGTCTGACATGGCAAGCCGCGACATTCTGCCGGCCATCGAGGCATACGCAGCGGATCTTGCAGCCGCCGTATCGGCAAAGCAGAGCATCATGCCCGATCTCCCCTGCACTTATGAAAAGAGCCGCATACGTAAGCTTTCCATGCTTGTGGATCAGATAGACGATGCTGTCCGCGTTCTTGAGGATGCGCTCATAAGTCTGGGCCTTGTATCCGACGTCACGACGCAGGCAAATATGATCCGCGACGAAATACTTCCCGACATGAACCTGCTGCGTGCTCCCGTTGATGAAGCAGAGACACTTACCGCAGCAAAGTATTGGCCGTTCCCGACCTACGGCGAGCTGCTTTTCGGCGTGTAACTGCCGTTTTGGAGAAATTGAAGAAATAGAGAGTTAAAAGCAAATAGAGAAAGGAGCTGATTTTACGATGACGGTTGAGTTTTGGTTTTTGATAGGAGCGGCTTTGGTATTCTGGATGCAGGCGGGCTTTGCAATGGTTGAAACCGGCTTCACGCGAGCAAAAAATGCCGGCAATATCATCATGAAAAACCTTATGGATTTTTGCATAGGCACTATAGTGTTTTCCCTGCTCGGCTATACGATCATGATGGGTGAGGATGCGCTCGGCGGTTTGATTGGTCTGCCTAACCTAAATATGTGGGTAAATTTTAAGGATTTTATCGCAAGCCCCGCCGACGGCAGCTTCACAGGAGCCTCGACTTTCGTATTTAATCTTGTTTTCTGTGCAACTACTGCCACAATTGTTTCGGGTGCGATGGCCGAACGTACAAAGTTTTCGGCCTATTGCATCTATTCGGCTGTGATCTCACTGTTTATATACCCCATCGAGGCTCACTGGGTCTGGGGCGGCGGCTGGCTTGCACAGCTTGGCTTCCATGATTATGCCGGTTCATGTGCCATACACATGGTGGGCGGCTTTGCGGCCCTTGTGGGCGCGATCTGCCTTGGCCCACGCCTCGGGAAGTACGTTAAAGACGATAAGGGTAAGGTAATAAAAGTCAACGCCATTCCCGGACACTCCATAACCCTCGGCGCGCTCGGTGTTTTCATCCTTTGGCTTGGCTGGTACGGCTTCAACGGAGCCGCCGCGACCAGCGCCTCGGAGCTGTCCTCGATATTTATGACAACTACCATTGCGCCGGCGGCAGCCACGGTCACTACCATGATTTTCACATGGATAAAGAACGGTAAACCCGATGTTTCAATGTGCCTTAACGCTTCTTTGGCAGGCCTTGTTGCAATTACCGCCGGATGCGACGCTCTTGACGCTCTTGGCGCGAGTATAGTCGGCATAATCGCCGGCATTGTTGTGGTCATTGTTGTTGAGGCTCTTGATCTGAAGCTTCACATTGACGATCCTGTGGGTGCTGTAGGCGTACACTGTGCAAACGGCATCTGGGGCACTATAGCTGTCGGTTTGCTGGCAAATCCGGATGCCCCCGCAGGGCTGTCAGGGCTGCTCTACACAGGCTCGGCCTCCCTGCTCGGCATACAGCTTATCGGCGTCACAGCAATAGCCGTATACTCTGTCGTCGTTATGCTCGTGGTATTTAAGGCTATAGATAAATGCGGCGGACTCAGGACCTCTGTCGAAGACGAGATCATAGGACTTGATATTTCTGAACACGGTCTGCCGAGCTCATACCCGGATTTTGCTCCGGCGGTCAACAAGTATTCATCCTACTCTCAAGAAAGCGGCATAACAGCCGTCACAGGCGATATTCCCGCCGCGGAGGCCGTACCCATCAAGGCGGTGCCTTCCTTCTCAGACAGTACTCAGCCAAAATTTACTAAGGTCGAGATAATATGCAAGGAATCTAAATTCGACACGCTTAAAAACGAGATGTCAAAGCTCGGTATAACCGGTATGACCATATCCCACGTGCTCGGATGCGGCGTGCAGGGAGGGCGGCCTGAATACTACCGCGGCGTTCCTCTTGAAACGAACCTGCTTCCCAAGGTGCAGGTGGATATCGTAGTCAGCAAGGTTCCCGTGCGCAGTGTTATTGAAACAGCAAAACGCGTTCTGTACACCGGTCACTACGGCGACGGAAAAATCTTTGTTTACGACGTTGAAAACGTTGTAAAGATCCGCACCGGCGAAGAGGGATATGAAGCGCTTCAGGATGAGGAATAAACAGGACCCGGGCATATGCCCGGGTATCTGTACATCATCAGTATTAAGGAAAGGAAAGAATTATGAGAGACTATAAAGCGGAATTTGAAAGCAGAGTTTCATTTATTAAAGGCATACTGGAGGACAGCGGGGCGAAAGGCATTGTATACGGCAACTCCGGCGGTAAGGACTCCGCCCTCGTCGGGATCCTGTGCAAAGCCGCCTGCAGCGACACCGTGGGCATAATAATGCCCTGCTCGTCCAGGAGAAATTACGATATCGACGCAATAGACGGCAAGGAAGTCGCCGACTGCTTCGGCATAGAGACCCGTACCGTTGATCTCACGCCGGTCAAGGACGCCTTTGTTGCACAGGTGTCTGCGGCAGCTTCAGTAACTCCCGCCGCAGATGCGAACATCGCACCCCGGCTAAGAATGGCGGCGCTGTATGCGATTGCCGCCTCCGAGGGCAGGATAGTCGCCGGCACCGGAAACAGAAGCGAGGCGTACGTTGGATACTTTACAAAGTGGGGCGACGGCGCTCACGATTTTAATCCCATAGCTGACCTCACCGTCACTGAGATATACGAATTCCTGCGTTATTTAAAGGCACCGGAGTGCGTCATAAAGAAAGCGCCGTCGGCCGCGCTTTTTGACGGACAGACTGACGAAGGAGAGATGGGCTTTACCTACGGCAGCCTTGACAAGTATCTGCTTACGGGCAGCACTGACGAAAAAAGCCTTGAAACGATTGAACGTATGCACAGGGCAAGCCAGCACAAGCGCGACGCTATAAAGTGCTACGGCAATAGTTGATTTATCAACGGACGAGCCGCACGCACAGCATCGGTACGAATGCAGACGGCTCGGACAGCAACAAACGCCTTCTTCCGTTTGGAAGAAGGCGTTTGTTATTGCTAAAATCAGCTATTGGCGTTGAAGATCTTAAAGATACTGTCGAAGGGATCTTCCTCAGCGGGGGCCGGGGAGGACTCTTCTTTCTTCTCGGCGGCCTTTTCAGACGCCGCGGTAAACATACCCTGCTGTCTTTCAAAAACCGGCTCTGCCTTTGCTGCGGGCTGAGCGGTCTGCTTAGCAGTAGGGGCTTCTTCAAAGCCGGTGGCGATAACGGTCACGCGGATCTCGTCCTGCATAGACTCGTCGAAGGTAGCGCCGAATATGATATTTGCATCGGGGTGAGCTGCCTCCTGAACGAGGTTTGCAGCAGCTTCAACATCCTCAAGCCCCATATCCTCGGAGCCGGTGATGTTGATGAGCACGCCGTGCGCGCCGTTGATGGAGGTCTCCATGAGGGGGCTTGCGACCGCCATGCGGGCCGCATCCTCAGCCTTGCCCTTGCCTGCCGCACGGCCGACGCCCATATGGGCAAAGCCGGCATTCTTCATTATGCAGGTAACGTCCGCGAAGTCAAGGTTAATAAAGCCGGTGTTCTTTATAAGGTCGGAAATGCTCGTAACAGCCTGACGCAGAACATCGTCGGCGATCTCAAAGGCGTTTGCCAGCGTGACCTTCTGGTCGGTGGCATATTTCAAACGATCATTGGGGATTATGAGCAGGGAGTCAACCTTGCCGAGCATCTCCTTGATGCCCTCGTTTGCCTGATCCATGCGGCGCTTGCCCTCGAATTTAAAAGGCTTGGTTACCACGCCGACGGTGAGTATACCCGCCTCGCGGGCGATATCCGCAACGGTGGGTGCAGCGCCTGTGCCGGTGCCGCCGCCCATGCCCGCGGTGATGAACACCATATCCGCGTCTTCCATAGACTTGGCAATATTATTGCGGCTTTCTTCAGCGCTTTTCTTGCCTATTTCGGGATCTGAGCCGGCGCCCTGTCCGTGGGTCAGCTTTTCGCCGATCTGGATCTTCTGATCGGCATTGGAGACAGCCAGAGCCTGCTTATCGGTGTTAACTGCAATAAACTCAACGCCCTGAGTTCCGGACTTGACCATTCTGTTTACGACATTGTTACCGGCACCGCCGA
>CALZAG010000030.1 GCA_945613045.1 uncultured Clostridia bacterium
CGAGCCTCAAGATAGAGGGCAGGATGAAGTCCGCCTACTACGCCGCCGCCGTGACGAATGCCTACCGCCACGCGATCGACTGCGCCGCGGCGAATAAGCCGCTGCCGCAGATATGGATAGACGAGGTCAATAAAATAAGCCACCGCCCGTATTGCACCGGCTTTTACTACGGAGATCCGGGGCAGCATTATGCGGAGGCAAGCTACTTCTCTGACGCCGAGGTCTGTGCGGTGGTCGAGGAATGTGACGAAACAGGCTTTGCGCTGCTCAGTCAGCGAAACCGCTTTTGCGCAGGCGATACGATAGAGCTTCTTACAAACGACGCCGAGCCCATAGCCTTCACCGCAGGAAGCATGATAAACGAGGCGGGGGAGGAGATAAGCTCAACTCCCCATGCGATGATGAGATTCAGGATGAAGCTGCCGCGGCCGTGCAGCAAGCTATCTATACTTAGGAGAATGAAGAAATGAAAGCATACGGACTTAATGAACTCAGAGAGATGTTCCTCAGATTTTTTGAAAGCAAGGATCATCTCCGGCTGCCAAGCTTTTCGCTGGTACCCAGGAACGATAAATCCATACTGCTCATAAACGCGGGCATGACCCCCATGAAGCCCTGGTTCAAGGGCGAGCAGGTACCGCCCAGAAGGCGCGTATGCACCTGCCAGAAGTGCATCCGCACCGGCGATATCGACAATGTAGGACACACCGCCCGCCACGGCACCTATTTTGAGATGCTCGGCAACTTCTCCTTCGGCGATTACTTCAAGCATGAAGCCATCGCGTACAGCTGGGAATTTCTCACCTCCGAGGAGTGGGTGGGACTTGACCCCGACAGGCTCTATCCCTCCGTTTATGTCGACGACGATGAGGCGTGGAACATCTGGCATGACGAGATCGGCATACCGGCCGAGCGCATATTCCGCTTCGGCAAGGAGGATAACTTCTGGGAGCACGGCGCGGGTCCCTGCGGCCCGTGCAGCGAGATATACTACGACCGCGGCGAGGAATACGGCTGCGGCAGGCCCGACTGTACCGTCGGCTGCGACTGCGACCGCTATATAGAGGTCTGGAACAACGTATTCTCCCAGTTTGATAATGACGGCGCGGGCAACTACACAGAGCTTGCGCAGAAAAATATCGACACCGGCATGGGACTTGAGCGCCTTGCCGTCGTGTGCCAGGGCGTAAACTCCCTGTTTGACGTTGATACTGTCATGAACATCACCCACAAGGTGTCTGAGATAACCGGCGCGCACTACGGCGAGAGCGAAAAGCGTGACGTTTCACTGCGCGTTATCACCGACCATATCCGCAGCGCTACATTTATGATATGCGACGGTATCCTGCCCTCGAACGAGGGGCGCGGCTATGTGCTGCGCCGTCTGCTCAGAAGAGCTGCCCGTCACGGAAAGCTCCTTGGCGTGAACGAGCCTTTCCTTTATAAAGTCATCGACACCGTTATCCATGAAAATGAGTGCCAGTATCCCGAGCTGCGTGAGAAGCAGGACTATATCACCCGTGTTGTCAAAAGCGAGGAGGAGAGCTTCGCAAAGACCATCGACGCCGGAATGCAGATATTCGCATCCCTGCTCGCCGAGCACAAGGCTAAGGGCGAGACGGTTTTCTCCGGAGCCGACGCGTTCAAGCTCTATGATACCTATGGCTTCCCCGTGGACATGACCGAAGAAATGGTGCGGGATGAGGGCATGAGCCTCAATACCGGGGAGTTTAAAAAACTCATGGAGGAACAGCGCGTACGCGCCCGCGAGGCCAGAAAGGCCCTCGGCGACCTCGGCTGGGAGGGTATCGACTTCGGCCTTGACGCTACTCCCACGGAGTTTATCGGCTACGATAAGCTAAGCGATACGGCAAAAGTACTTGCCATCGTCAGCGACGGCGAGCTCGCCGGCGAGATTGAATCAGGCTGCGAGGGCATCATCGTGCTTGACAAGACTCCGTTTTATGCGGAAATGGGCGGCCAGCTTGCCGACCACGGCGAGATCGGCTTCAGCCTTGAGGATATCCAGGACGGACAGTTCAGCCGTTTTGAGGTCAAAAACGTCAAGAAGGACAAGGGCAATAAGTACCTGCACTACGGCGTCATGCGCTCCGGCGCAATATCCGTCGGCGAGTGCGTCGTCGCCTCCGTATCCGCCGAGCGCCGCAAGGCGATATCCCGCGCGCATTCGGCAACGCATCTGCTCCACAGCGCACTGCGCAACGTGCTGGGCGAGAACGTCCATCAGGCGGGTTCCCTTGTGGATGAGGACAGCCTGAGATTCGACTTTACCCATTTCAGCGCACTCAGCGCGGAAGAGCTTGCCGAGGTCGAGAACGCGGTGAACAGCGCCATTCTTGACGGTATGGATATTTCCGTCAAGGAAATGGGCATAGATGAGGCAAAAAACAGCGGAGCTACAGCTCTGTTCGAGGAAAAATACGGCGATGTCGTCAGAGTCGTCTCCATGGGGGATTACAGCGTTGAGCTGTGCGGCGGCACGCATCTGGACAATACCGCGAAGGTCGGCCCGTTCCGCATATTGAGCGAGTATTCCGTTGCAAGCGGCGTGCGCCGCATCGAGGCGGTCACGGGCAGAAAGTGCCTTGCAATGGCCAGGGATGCAAACCTTATGCTCTCAAAGGCGGCTGAGCTTCTCAAGACCAAGCCCAACGAGCTTGTTGCCAAAACCGAGGGCTTCCTCGCCGAAATCAAGGAGCTGCGCCAGAAGCTTGAGCGTATGAAGGATAAGATCCTCAACGCCGATGTAGAAAGATTCCTGTTCGCCGCAAAGAAGATAGGCGGCTTCGACGTCCTGACCGCTACCCGCACAGACCTTGAGCCTAACGACCTGCGCAAGATCGGCGACTTCCTCCGTGATAAGGACCCCAAGGTCGTTGCTGTAATGGCGACCGCGACGGAGAGCAAGGTGACCTTTGCCGCTGTGTGCGGCAAGGAGGCTGTCGCGGCTGGCATCAAGGCCGGAGATCTTGTCAAGGCCGTATCGGCAGTCGCCGGCGGCAAGGGCGGCGGTAAGCCCGACTCCGCGATGGGCGGCGGCACCGAGGTACTGAAGATAGATAACGCGCTTGCGATAGTTGATGATTTCGTAGCCGAAAAGCTCGGTATATAAAACAGGAGGTTACTATGAACGATTGTCTTTTCTGCAAGATCATAGCAGGGGATATCCCCTCAACGAAGGTTTATGAGGATGAGTATGTTTACGCCTTCCGCGACATTAATCCGCAGGCTCCCGTGCACGTCCTCGTGCTCCCCAGAGAGCACATCTGCTGCGCGGATAAGATCGATTCCTCAAACTCCGCGCTGGTCGGAAAGTGCTTCGAGGCCATTGCAAAGATCGCAGCGGCCGAGGGGCTTGAAAACGGCTATCGCGTGGTGAATAACTGCGGTGAGGACGGCGGCCAGACCGTTAAGCATCTGCATTTCCACCTTCTGGGCGGCAAGAAGCTCCCCGAGGGCATGGCGTAAAAAAACAACGCAAAAAAGCAGCTTCAAGCTGCTTTTTTGTGCTTAGAGGTTATAAAATGAAGGGTGTTCGCAAGCTCGCTTTGGCGTCAGCAGGATATTGCACGGCGGTATTCCTGGCTCACTATCTTATACCGCGCGGGCAGCTTATGATAGCTGTGGCGCTGTCGGCGCTTCTTCTGCTGCCGGCTGTCTTTCTGAGGGGCAGAGCGAGGAAGAGACTTATCATACTGGCTATTGCCGCGGCCTTGGGCTTTACTCATTATGAGCTGCATGAGCGCCTTACCGTCGACGCCTGCGCGCCGTACGCCGAGCGGGAATTTACCGTCAGCGCGAGAGTGACCGAATATCCCGATGAAAGGGACAGCTGCACGCTTTTGTATGTAAAGCTTGACGATCCTGAGCTTCCAAAGGTAAAGACGCTTATAATTGATTACGGCAAAAGCTGCGGCAGCCTTGAGCCGGGGGATGAGATAGAAGCGAGTATCAAGCTCCACAATGCCGCCGAGCGCTACGGTGAGGAGACCGATTCTAACACCTCGAAGGACATATATCTGACGGGCTACACATCGGAGCCAATTGAGAATACCGGCACATGGGAATACTCTTTTCTGTACTTTCCGAAAAATATAGGCAACGCTCTGCACAGCCGCATACGGGCGCTTTTTCCCGACGATACCGCGCCGTTCATGACGGCGCTTTTAGCCGGATATAAAGGCGATTATTACGAAAACGACAGGCTTTACGCCTCAATGAGCATATCCGGGCTTGCGCACGTCGTAGCGGTATCGGGTATGCACGTTGCCTTCCTCGTCGGCGTTTTGCAGAGTATCATGGGCAAAAACAGGCGCTCGTCCCTGCTGTGCATGGGACTTGTGTGGGCGTTCGTCGTGATGGTCGGCTCGCCGCCGTCTGCAGTCAGGGCGGGTATCATGCTCAGCCTTCTTCTGCTTGCCCCTGTCATGGGCAGGGTAAACGACCGGACGACCTCGTTATCCTTTGCGATGACGCTCATACTCATATCAAACCCCTTTGCCGCAGGCAGCATTTCTCTGCAATTATCCTTCGGTGCGATGGCCGGAATCTTCCTTTTTTCCCAGCCGATATATGAATATTTAAGCGACAGGATAAGCCCGCCGGCATTCTTAGCACCGATGGTCAGGTATGCCCTTGCGACTCTCTCAAGCTCTCTTGCAGTCACGGTGTTTACAGTGCCGCTGGCCGCGGTGCATTTCGGTTATGTGACGCTTCTGGCACCCGTTGTGAACATCCTGTGCCTGTGGGCGATATCGATTCTGTTCGTGGGAGGATATGCTGTCTGCTTCATCGGCATCGTTGCGCCGGCGCTGGGCGCGGGAGCGGCGGCGATACTGTCCTATCTTGTGCGATACATAGCTTTCGTGGTAGAATATACAGCGAAGCTTGATTTTGTCGCTGTATACATTGAAAATCCGTATGTGCCGGCGTGGCTCGTGCTGACATATCTGCTTTTCGCCGCGTTTTTTGTGATAAAGCGAGGCAAAAGGAAGCTGAGCCCTCTGTTGCCCTGCGCGCTGAGCGTTATTCTCCTGCTGGGTACGTTCTGGGTCACCCGACGCGATATGCTTGCCGACAAGGGCACTATAAGTATCATGGACGTCGGAAACGGCCAGTGCATAGCCGTGACCGAGGGCGAGAACACCGTTGTCATTGACTGCGGCAGTCATGGAATCGCAGGGAATGCCGGGAATATGCTGTCATGCTATCTCCATGCAAACGGAAGGACAGATATTGACTATCTCATGCTCACGCATCTGCACGAGGATCATGCCCTCGGCGCGGTGAGACTGATGAATCTTATGAACGTGCATACGCTCATCCTGCCGGATAATGCCGCGGATACAGACCCCGGTGGCCTGCTTGACGAGCTTCTTCTCACTGCCGGGGCAAACGGTACGGAGGTCATGTATATCGTCCGGGACACGCAGCTCAGAGCCGGGGATATATGCCTCGCTGTATACGAGTCCTCGGAGCGCGGCAAACGAACAGAGAGCGGTATTATGTCAACCGTAAGCATAGGCGATTACGATATGCTGGTGACGGGGGACGTCGAGATGAGCGTTGAGCGCGAGCTTGTGCGTGAGCATGAGCTTGAGGATACTGACCTTCTCATCGTCCCGCATCACGGCTCGAAGTATTCCACAAGCGCGGAGCTTCTGGAGGAGACCTCGCCCGAAACTGCGGTCATCTCGGTTGGCTACAACAGTTACGGGCATCCTACCGAGGAGGTGCTCGAGCGTCTGAGTGAATACGGAGTCACGGTACTGCGCACGGATGAGCTCGGCAGAATAATAATCGATACCACGGCTGGTGATTAAATGGCAAAGAAAAGCAAGCAGGAAGAAAAATTCAATTACAGGGAAAGCGTCCGTAGCCTTAAGGAGAACGGGCCAAAGAACCTGTATCTTATATGGGGGCCGGAGGATTATCTGGCAGACCAATTCTTTGCGGAGATAAAAAAGCTCTGCGTCACCGACGAGGGGGACGACTTCAGCTACCGCAAGCTGACGGAGCGGGATTTTGACGCTCTTGCGCTGCGCGAGGCCGTCGACTCCGTGCCGTTTCTGTCAGAGCGCAGCCTTGTTGAGATAAGAGGTATAGACCTCAATAAGCTCAAGGAAGCGGACGAGATAATAAGCATATTGAGTGATATCCCTGAATGCTGCACGGTAGTGTTCATGTGCGGCGCGGCCTTTGAGCCGGATAAGCGGCTGAAGATTTACAAAAGCTTCGCAAAATACGGATCGGAGATCTGCGTGACCGCCCAGTCGGGAGATCAGCTTATAAAATGGATAATAAAGCGTTTTGCCGCGGCCGGCAAGGGCATTGAGCTCAACGCCGCCCAGCGGCTCATATCCGTCAGCGGCGGCCTGATGAACAGGCTCATACCCGAAATAAATAAGATCGCAAGCTACGCTAAGGGCGACAGGGTCACGGAAGCGGATGTGGACGCGGTCGCCCATCATATTCCCGAGGCCGTAGTTTTTGACATGACAGAGGCGCTGGCGAGGGGCGAGAACAACACCGCGATGCGCCTGCTGCGTGAGCTGCTTGCCGATAAGAATAACGAGCCCACGCAGATGCTTGCCATAGTCGGCAATCAGATGCGCCAGCTCTATGCCGCGAGAGTGGCGATAGATAATGAGCTCGGCAAGGACTATGTCGTAAAGACCCTTGGCCTGAAATATGATTTCATAGCAAATAAGCTCATGGCCTCGGCGCACAGGTTTTCCGCCGGGCAGCTAAAAAGAGCGGTGGAGCTGTGCGCGGAGATGGATTATGCCATGAAAAGCAGTAAAACCGAGCCCGCGGAGCTGCTGAAGGAGTGCGTTATGCGGATAGCGGCAGGTGAGACCGGTGCATAGAGTATCCGAGGTCATAGTCGTCGAGGGAAGGTACGATAAGAATACGCTCTCACAGGTCGTCGATGCGGTCATAATCGAGACATCGGGCTTCGGTTTGTTCAATGACAGCGAGAAGCAGCAGCTTCTGCGCACCCTGGCCCAAAAACGCGGGCTTATAGTTATGACCGATTCCGACGGAGCCGGCTTTGTTATACGGAATTTCATAAAGGGCTGTGTTGACCCGAAGCTTGTGAAGCACGCCTATATACCTGATATTCCCGGCAAGGAGCGGCGCAAAAGCTCTCCGTCAAAGGAGGGAAAGCTCGGCGTCGAGGGCATGAGCCCGGATGTGATACTCGACTGCCTCCGCAGGGCGGGAGCGACGATAGACGGAGAATATTCCTGTGCTTCGGCCGGTATCAGCAAGGCAGATATGTATAAAAAAGGTTTGACCGGAAAGCCAGACAGCGCGAAAAAACGGGCGGAGCTTCTTAAAAAAATGGCCCTGCCCGAGAAAATGACCGCCGAGGCCCTGCTGCAGGTGCTCAACGCAATAATGAGCCGCGAGGAGTTTCTGGCAGGCGAATACTAAAATAGTATGGCGGAATTCAACATATTGTGTTATAATATTAAAACACATTAAATATTTTGTGAGCATTTGGAGGAATAAGCTATGAAATGCCCGTTTTGCGGATTTCTTGAGAGCAAGGTTATCGACTCACGCCCCGCTGAGGAGGCCACAACGATCCGCCGCCGCAGAGAGTGCCTTGCGTGCCAGAAGCGCTTCACTACATATGAGACGATCGAGCACCTGCCCCTTGTTGTCATAAAGCGCGACGGTTCGCGCCAGCAGTTTGACAGGATGAAGCTCATAAACGGCATGGTACGCGCCTGTGAGAAGCGTCCTGTGGCACTTTCCCAGCTTGAGAAGATTGCCGACGAGATCGAGCAGGAGCTGCAAAGCGCACTTGAGCGCGAGGTCAGTACCGTGGATATCGGCGAAATGGTCATGAAGCGCATAAAGCTTGTCGATGAGGTGGCATATGTCCGCTTCGCCTCGGTCTACCGCAGCTTCAAGGACATCAACACCTTTATGGACGAGCTCACAAAGCTTCTGAGCGATAAATAAGCGGTCAGAATATGCTGCCCAAGCTTAGCTGCTCCATGGTCATCAGCGAATCGAGGGTGGCCATGAGCAGACCGTAGGAGCCCTCGACGGCGCCCATATCCTCTGCGTAAATATCGGACTTGAGCTGAAAATACGCTTCTGTCGTTGAATTTATCTCACTGTGGCGAATAAAAATATGAGTGTAGCCGTCAAGTGACATCCAGTGCTCGACGGCCGCGTCAAGCTGCGGCTTTGCACGGTCAAAGTCGCCCTTTTCGGCGCTCTGATAAGCTGCAGTAACATCCTCCTTGAGACTGAGGATGATGTTGCTTGCCACCCTGATGTTCACCATGACGCCTGTGAGCAGAAGCGCCAGTATGATAGCCGCGGCGAGTTCTTTTCTCATCTCAAGCCTCCTTTGCCTGACAGAACACGCTGCCGTTTTCCGACAGTGTAAGGATGTATACCTCATCTGCCGAGCGCAGATTCTGCCGCTTCAGCTCGTTTGCAAGCCAGCGTCTGTCGCGTCCGAGAAGCTTGAGGTTGTTGTCGAGTATTCTGCCTTCATTTATTATGATGTGCGCGTAGCTTACATCGTCGGCGTCAACTCCCATCTGCGACGCAGTGGCGGGCTGATTGCCGGACTTGAGTATGATGCTGAGCTGTCCGTTCGTTTCAAGAACGGCATATTCAACCTGAGCAGTGTCCGTAAGCCCCTGAGCTCTGAGCTCCTGCATGAGCTCGTCAAGAGTAAAACGGTTTTTATGCATGGCCTCGCGTATTATCCGCCCGTTTCGTATGATTATTTCGGGTCTGCCGTAGGTAAGCTTGCGGAGCTTGACGCTGCGCATATTGAGCCCTGCGATTATTATTTCAAAGCAGAACATGATGATTATTGGAACAAGGCCGTTCAATAAGGGGATTCCGATATCCTGCAGAGGCGTGGCGGCAAGATCCGCTATCAGTGCGGCGACAATAAATTCGGAGATCTCCATTTCTCCCAACTGACGCTTACCCATAATGCGCATTGATATAAGTATTGCAAAATACAGTATCACTGTGCGGACAAAAATGATCGCCAAGTTAATCGCCTCCCACGGTATTTTTTCCGCTTAAAGGCGAATTATTATAATAAAAGGAAGCAATGTAATGAAAATAATCGTTGACAGCAAAGAGAACATAAGTAAGCTCGCCGCCGAAATGATAGCCGCGCAGATCTCCGCAAAGCCGGACTGTGCCGTGGCCTTTGCAGCGGGTCAGACGCCCAAGGGCGTCTACGAGGAGCTTGCCAAAATGCAGTGCATTGATTTTTCGGCCTGCGAGGCCTTCAATATCTGCGAATATGAGGGACTTGAGGCAGGAGATCCGCGTTCATGCTCAGGCCAGCTTCAGGCTCAGCTATATTCAAAGCTTGGTATAACAAAAGTACATACTCCGACAGCGGACAATGCCGGGGCTTTCGACGATGAGATCGCCTCCTGCGGCGGACTTGAGCTTATCCTGCTCGGTATCGGAACAAACGGCCATATCGGCTTTAACGAGCCGGCCACGCTTTACGATACGGAAACTCACATCGCGCAGCTGACCGATAAAACAAAGCAGATGAAGGCCGAGAATTTCGGAGGTGTGGAAAATGTGCCCTCCACAGCGGTGACGATGGGGCTCAAGACTATTTGCAGGGCAAGGAACGTCATCCTGATAGCCTTCGGGGAGGAAAAGGCGGATATTGTCTATAAGCTCGTCTATGGCAAGACCTCAACCTATGTTCCCGCAGCCATGCTGCAGATGCATATGAATATGACGCTTATGCTCGACGAGGGCGCCGCGTCGAAGCTTAACTGATCTGTAAGGAGGCTTAAAATGGGTAAATACTTCGGAACTGACGGCTTCCGCGGTGAGGCAAACGTAGGTCTCACGGTCATGCACGCCTTTGAAATCGGCCGCTACCTCGGCTGGTATTACGGCAAGGAACACAAGGCAAGGGTAGTCATAGGCAAGGACACGCGCCGCTCAAGCTATATGCTCGAATCCGCCCTGTGTGCGGGCCTGACGGCCTCCGGCGCGGACGCCTACCTCCTGCACGTTACTACTACTCCGAGCGTATCATATATCGCGCGCTCCGATGATTTCGACTGCGGCATCATGATCTCCGCAAGCCACAATCCCTATTACGACAACGGAATCAAGCTCATAAATTCCGCCGGCGAGAAAATGGGCGACGATGTTCTGGACGGCATAGAGGAGTATATCGACAAGGCCGCCGCGGGCGAGCGGGACTGCCTGCCCTATGCGACCGGCGAGAAGATAGGCCGCACCGTGGACTATTCCGCGGGACGCAACCGCTATATCGGTTATCTCATATCCCTTGCCACCCGTTCCTATAAGGGCAAAAAGGTCGGTCTCGACTGTGCCAACGGCTCGACCTGGATGATGGCAAAAAGCGTGTTTGACGCTCTCGGCGCTGATACTTATGTTATAAACAACGACCCCGACGGCGTGAATATCAATGTCAACTGCGGTTCGACCCATATCGAACAGATGCAGAAATTCGTAATGGAAAACGGCCTTGATGTGGGCTTTGCTTTCGACGGCGACGCCGACCGCTGCCTTGCCGTCGATGATAAGGGTAATGTCATCACCGGCGACCACATCCTGTATGTCTGCGGCAAGTATATGCGCGACTGCGGAGTTCTCGGCAATAAAAAGATTGTTACCACCGTGATGAGCAACATCGGCCTGTACAAGGCTCTTGACGCGCTGGGCATAGGCTATGAAAAGACCGCCGTAGGCGATAAATACGTTGCGGAGAATATGCGCGCAAACGGCCATATCCTCGGCGGCGAGCAATCCGGCCACATTATTTTCGGCAGCCTTGCCAACTCGGGCGACGGTCTGCTGACCGCCATAAAGATCATGGAGGTCATGTGTGAGAGCAAGCAGCCTCTGTCCGTGCTGGCATCTCCCGTAGTGATGTATCCCCAGCTCCTTAAAAACGTTGTCGTGACCGATAAGGATGAGACTCTGAACTGTCCCGAGGTGCTGGCAGCCGTTGCTGAAGCGGAAGCCGAGCTCGGTACGGAGGGAAGGATACTCCTGCGCAAAAGCGGGACGGAGCCTGTCCTGCGCGTGATGGCGGAGGCTCAGAGCCATGAAAAGTGCGCCGAGTGCGTTGACCATATAATTGACGCAATGCGCCGCAGCGGCAGACTTATAAAGGTGAAATAAGATGTACGAGATAAAGGACCTTCTTGACTTATCAAAAACCATCGCAGCGCCGCTGTTCGAGGGTAAGACCTACCCCTGGGAGGCACTGGCGGATATAAGCGATTTTATTATTGCGCTCGGCAGCACATTGCCCGAGGATGAGTATGAAAAGCGCGGCGAAAACGTGTGGGTGGCAAGGGACGCGAAGGTTTTCCCCTCGGCCTATATCGGCTCGCCCTGCATAATCGACCACGGCGCGGAGGTCAGGCACTGCGCCTTTATCCGGGGCAGCGCCATCGTGGGCAAAAATGCCGTCGTGGGAAACTCAACGGAGCTTAAAAACGTGGTTTTGTTCGACTGTGTCCAGACCCCGCACTATAACTACGTCGGCGATTCGATACTCGGCTATAAGTCTCATATGGGCGCGGGCTCCATCACGTCGAACGTCAAGAGCGACAAGACGCTCGTTGTTATAAAAAACGGCGATGAGCTCATCGAAACAGGCCGCAAAAAGGTCGGCGCTATCCTTGGCGACTATGTCGAGATCGGCTGCAACAGCGTGCTGAATCCCGGGACAGTTCTCGGACGGCACGCAAGCGTGTATCCCACCTCATGCGTCCGCGGCGTGATACCCGAAAACGGCATCTATAAGGATAAAGACAAT
>CALZAG010000031.1 GCA_945613045.1 uncultured Clostridia bacterium
TCGAGCTTGCCCTGCTGGTCAAGTGCCATGAATGCCTGGTACTCTTCCTTGATGCGGGCTGCGTCCATCTTCAGGGTGTTCTTCCAGCCTTCAGCGAACTTTTCCCAGTCGGTCTCCTTGAACATCTCGACGAAAATGCCGCCGCAGACCTTCAGGTTTTCCCACTGCTTTTTCCAGTCGATATTGTCTTTTGCTTTCCAGAATTCAGGATTCGGGAATTTAGGAGTCTTAGCCATTACTTATTACCCTCCTCTTTGTGAATACGCTTGATTTCGAGAGATTCAACAAAGGCCTGGCAGCGAGTACGGAGCTGACCGGAGTTGCCGTTGTTGTACAGTCTGTCGATAGACAGTACGGGCCAGCCGTATTCCTCTGCCATGACGTGGCTGACGAGTGCGCGCTCGAAGCCCCAGTAGTCGCAGTACTTCATCTGCTCGTAGATGATACCCTCGGCCTTGTATTCCTTTGCAAGGCGGTCTGCGGTCTCACGGCGCTGCAGAACCTTCTCGTCAGATATGTAGCGTGCGCACTCGGAGTGCTCCATGACGTGGCGGCAGATCTGGCGGAGTGCGGGCTCGTCGTCGTTGAGCTCAATGACCTCGCGGCCGGGAGTGGAGCCGAAGCAGTAACGGTCGGAGCATACAAATGCGCCGGTGCCTTCGATAAGCTTGGTGAGGTTGTGATCGTCGATCTCGGAGCCGACGATTGCAACTCTTGCACGGAACCAGGGCTTGGGATCGGGCTTGCGGGTCTTCAGCTCCTTGAGAGTCTCCTTCAGGTACGGGAGGATGAGTCTCTTGGGGCAGGTGTAGCTCACGAGGTTGAGGACATGGTACTCATAGCCGGTGATAACGGGGTTATCGGCCTTGCGCATATCACCGATCTCGGTGAGGATCTTGCAGACTTCGTTGTGCTCCTTGACTGCCTTGCGGATAGCCTTCTCGGAGACGTCAACGCCGAACTTCTCGTGGATGTTGTCCAGGAGATGAAGCTGCATCTGGGTAACGTATGCGTCGATGGTGTAGTCAACTACTTTGTAGGGAATGTCCATGTGAGTTACAAAGAACTTTTCCTTTTCGTTGACCTTCAGGACATCGAAATGCTCCATTGCGCGGTTCATCATGGAGCAGGCGTCAACGCCGATCATCGCGTCGAGGAACTGGTAGCCGCCTTCGATGCCGCGTTCCACCAGTGCACGTGCATACTCGCAGGTGTAGTTGGACATGTAGTAGGTCGCGATATCGATGGAGCCAGTGTTGGGTGCGCGCAGACGCACGGAGAAACAGTTGCCTATGTTGAGAAGAACCTCAGGAACATGGTAGCAGGTATAGCCAAGGCAGATATCGCCCTCAGCCTGAGCCTGCTTTACCAGGTCATTGTCGGCATTCTCAAGAAGACTTTCGAAGTAGATCAGATGCTTAAGATCTTTCAAATGTTACACCTCTTCTTCAAAGAATTTCTATTTTTTGGAGTGCTTCCTTTACTCCATTGAGCATAAGAGAATCCTCGGGCAAATTGAGCACGCTCTTGCCTTTGATATCGTTGGCGGCAAAAGCATTGTCCGCAGGGATGAATGCCACGATGTCAACACCGGGCACAGTGATGAGCTCCGAGAGCTCGGGATTGGTCATACGGTTTACGATGGCTCCGATCTTGTCATAGACGATAAGATCGTCGGCAACGTTTTTGATAGTGGATATTACCTGGCAGCCCTTCTTGCTCTGGTCGGTGACCAGCAGCAGATGGGTGACCTTATCCATAACGCGGCGCTGGATCTGCTCGATTCCCGCCTCACCGTCAATGACGACATAGTCGAAGCTGTTCGCCAGAATGCCGATTACTTCCTTCAGGTAAGAGTTTACCTTGCAGTAGCAGCCCGAGCTTTCGGGTCTGCCGATGCCGAGGAATGCGAAGCCGGGCATCTCGACCAGCGCGTCAAAGATCTTGAATCTTGCTTCGCTGAGCAGCTCCAGAGCTTCTCTGGTCTCGCCGTTTTCGACACTGTCAACTATGCTCATACGGATATCGTCGAGCGTGAGCTTTACGTCGACTCCCAGAGCAACCGACAGGCCGACCGCAGGGTCTGCATCGATCGCAAGGATTTTCTTATCCGGAAAGTTTTCTACCAGAAGCCTTACTATTGATGCGGAGATCGACGTCTTGCCGACGCCTCCCTTACCGGCGACTGCGATTATTTTCGCTTTGTTTTCCAATAATTCGTCCCCCCTTCATGGATGCGCAGACATACCTTGCGCATTTTGATAACAGTTTAACACAAGAAGCCTGGATTTGCAAGAGATTATACGTCCAATTGTGTTAAAAAAACAGGAAATAATATGGGGTTTTGATTGCTGACTATACACTCTTTTGTTAGTGTAAAGTCAGTTTCCGCCCGATAAAAGAGGTAATCCCAAAAACGGAATTACCTCTTTTATCAAATGCGGTTATCAGACGATCCTGCGGTCGCGGACCTGATTGTCATAGTGCTTGTTCAGCAGGGGGCGAATGACGTAATATATGAGTTTGTTCTCGCCGTTGGTGATGTAGAGGGTAAAGGTGCCTACGAATGCGATGAGCGCAGTCAAGGCTACCTTGCCGCCGATCTTAGCAACAGTTTTCATTATGATTATCCTCCTATCAATATGCCGCGCTGTCGTCGAACTCAACGATGGTGGGATCCAGAGGCTCCTCACCCAGGACGACGGACATATAGCTGTTTACGCAGTTGCGCATATCCTGACGGGAAACGGTACGGCAGTCCTCAAGGTCATGCTCGATGAAAATGAAGTGGAAGCCGAGCTCTCTCGCCTGCTCCTCCATGACGGCATGGACACCCAGCATGCCCTTGCAGGCGATGTTGTCGTTGTACAGTACCATGTCGCAGTTGAAGTTCTTTGCCCACTCCCAGACGGCGTTGACATTGTCCCAGCCGCCGACGGCGTGGTGACGCATGGTGGCCTTCTCTGAGAAGATGGCCAGATCCTTGATCGCCTCTTCGGGATCTTCGGTATTTATCATGTTGTGGCCCATGGTGGAGTCCATGTTCAGGACGATATTGATGCCCCAGCAGTTCTGTATCCAGGTCGGGAAGTCGGTGTAATAAACAGCGGAGGGGCCCCACAGGAAGGCGCGGTGGCGGGTCTTGCCGGCAAAGGGCTCATACTTCTCTTCATATGCCTTGCGTATGATTTTGATGACCTTGCGGTCGGTCTTGTTGAAGTACGGATCCTGACCGTTAACGGAAGCCCATGCGTACAGACGGTACAGCGTCTCGGCAATGCCGACGAGGGGGTTGTAAGGAGTCTTCATGTAGTCCCATTTTTCGAGCTCGATGGTGTTCTGCTCGTTCATGAGTGCCGCGTACTTGAACAGTTCGTTCCAGTCGTACTTGACATTATATTCCTTCTCGATGAACGCGATGGCGTCCTTGAGCATCTGGGTGGAATAGGGATGAGCGCCCGGCTCATTATGTATCATAGCAAGAGTTACAGGGAAGTCGGGCATACCGATGCGGCGGCGCTGGAACATGGAGGTGGCCTCCGAGGCGTTGCAGGGCATATTGGTGGAGAGCATCGCCTTGCCGATGATGGGGAACGCGTCATCCATCGCAACGCCGGTCTCAGCGGCGCAGCGGGAGCAGACGTCGGCGGGAAGGCCGAAGGACTCGGCGACGTCAATGTAGTAAGGCTCGATGTGCTGGTCAACGTCGCAGATGATGAACTCAGGAAGCGTCTGCAGCGGAATGGGGATGAGGTCCTTGAAGCCCGTCATGAACAGTGGGGGCAGAACCTCGTCCATGGGAACCATTCGGTCGGTCAGGGGACCGCCGCCCAAACGTCTGTCGTTTGCGAGAACAAGAGCGATCTTCTTTGTCAGGCTCCGTACGATGGCGTGCATATTCAGATGCGCTATCTTGAGCTCATAGCCGCGGTAGCCCTCGAACAGGCGGTCGATGAACATGAAAGTTCCGAGGTAGGAGCCCATCCAGCGGTATTCCCAGAAGCCCTTGAGGCAGGCAACGGGTGCGGAGGCGACCATCTGAGCCATGGACATCAGGTTCTTCAGCCATGCGGCATAGTCGACCATGGTGTCCTTGACGCCGCGCCATTCACGATACTTGGCAACGCCGGTCTTGTCATAGTAACGGCTCCTCTGGCCGCCCTTGCCGTGCTCGGCCTGCCATATCGGGTCGAAGCGCTCAAGCTTTTTGTCGATCGAGGCTATAACTTTATCAAACATTATTACTTACCTCCCTGAATAGACTTGATTTCCAGTGATTCGATGAACGCCTGGAAACGGGTGCGGAGCTGGCCGACCGCGCCGAGAGCGTATTCCTTCTCGATGGTGCAGCATGGGATGTGATGCTCGTTGGTGAAGATGTGGTTGGCAAGCACCTTGTCGTAGCTCCAGAACTCACAGAACTTCATGTTCTCATAGATGATGCCGTCGGCCTTGTATTCGTCTACAAGGCGCTTAGCCTCATTATGGCGCTGGTCGATCTTCATGCCGTCCATGAAGCGTGCGCACTGGTTCCAGTGCAGGTAATGGCGGCAGATAGCGTCAAACGCAGTCTCGCCGTCGAGGATCTCGATCTCCTCGCGGCCGGGCAGAGAGCCGAAGCAGTAACGGTCGGCAACGACCATTGCGCCGCACATCTCGATGAGCTTGGTGAATTCAGGATCGTCGATCTCGGAGCCGACAAGGACAACGCGGGCGCGGAACGGGAATTTCTTCTCCGGCTTACGGGTCTTGATCTCTTCAAGGGTCTCCTTAAGATACGGGAGAATGAGCTTATGCGGGCATACCTGGCTCACGAGCTGGATAACATGGAACTCATAGCCGGTGATGGGAGGATTGTCCAGCTTGCGGAAATTGCCGATCTCGGTAATGACGCGGCAGAGCTCATTGTGCTCCTCGATGGCCTTGCGCATGGCAGCCTCGGAGGTGTCGACGCCCAGGCGGTCTCTCATGGGCTCTACGACCTTGAGCATGAGCTGTGCCTTGTAGTAGTCAAGGTTCGTCTGATCGCCTTTCATGGGGGGATCGATCTGCGTTACGAAGAACTTTTCGTTCTTAACGGGATTGATCAGGAAGAAGTGCTCCTCCATACGCTCCATGGTCGCGCAGCTCTCCGCGCCGAACAGGCAGCTCAGATAGTTGTATCCGCCCTCGATCGCGCGCTCGAGAATGGAGCGGGCATAGGGACAGGTCCTGTTGGTCATGTAGTAGCTTGCGATGTCGGTGGATGTGCAGTTTGGTGCGCGGAGCCTTGAAGAAAAGCATCCTTCAAGATTCAGGAGGACTTCGGGTATGTAGTAGCAGTTGTAGCCAAGTGCTAACTCTCCGTCCTCCACTGCCTTAGTGACGAGCTCGTTCTGAGCGTCCTGAAGCAGATTTTCAAAGTAGATAAGATGTTTTAGGTCTTTCATTTGCAACCCCTTCCGCTTATTAAAAATTTTCCTTTCCTGTTATTGCAGGGAGCCGTATTCCCAAAATAATACTGCTCCAGCTTCATTGTATGATTATACTAAATCCACACTGCAAATGTCAAGTTTGTGTCAAGTCATTCTTACTGTTTTTTACTGGAATAAAAAGCATTTTTCATACATATTCAAAGCAAAATGTTCAAATACTGCAATGCAGAGCCCTCAGGACTCTGCATTTTCACCAAATAATTCTTCTGTTTTTCTAACATACTCCGGAAGCACGCCTTCAAAATCGAGCCCGTACTGCCGCGGAGTTCCGCGCTGTGCGGTGCGCTCTATGGCGGCGTTCACAAAGTCCTCGGCGGCGCTCAAAGCGTCCTCGAGCCGCGCGCCGCGGGTGAGCAGCGCGGCAAAGGCCGAGGCGAAGACATCGCCCGAGCCGTGGAAGGTACCCTCAAGGGCCTTATTCATGACCGTGCTGACCTTGCCGCTCCGGTTATCTCTGGCAATTATGCCCACGCTCCCCCGCTCAAGGCTCACGCCGGTTACCGCGACGAACTTAGGGCCGAGGGCGGAAAGCTTGTCGATAAGCGCCGTGATAAAATCCATGCTGTGAGGTCCCGGTCTGTATTCGGTATCCGTGAGGAAGCACGCCTCCGTCACGTTGGGGGTTATTATATCGGCCTTTTTTATCAGCTTGCGGAAGCACGCGGCCATGCGGCCGTCGAGATTTGCATAGTATTTACCGTTATCGGCCATCGCAGGGTCGACAATTACAAGAGTATCGTCTCCGCGCAGAAGTCCGATCGCCCGTTCCAGAAGCTTGCCCTGAGCCTCCGAGGCAAGATAGCCCGAGTAGATCGCGTCAAAACCGACATTCAGCGCATTCCAGTGCTCGGCAATGGGGACTATATCCCCGCTCAGATCCGTGAACGTCCATCCCGTGAACCCGCCCGTGTGCGTGGAAAGAAGAGCCGTCGGGATACAGCAGCACTCGACTCCCGTAGCGGATATTATGGGCAGCGCGACCGTCAGAGAGCACTTTCCAAACCCCGACAGGTCATGTATCGCCGCCATACGCGGAAGCTTTGGTAGTTTATCCATCATTTTTCTTCATAACCTCTGGAAAAATCTTTTTTGATTTTAGCACAACGCGGACATGACGGCAAGTATATGTTCGATTATTCAAAAATTTCCAAAAATCATTCTATTGCCAGCATAAGCGATGCCTCATTCGCAAATAATACTATCGAGCTATCAGCTTAATAACTTTGGAGGGAAAGAATATGACGCCTAAAGAACTGCTCTATATCGAAGACGCGCTCAGTCACACCAAATTTTTGATGACTCAGTGCAACCAGGCTGTAAGCCAGCTCACCGACCCTGCTCTGAAGCAGCAGGTCCAGCAGCTGGTAAACAGCAATCAGAAGCTTTTTACCCAGTTTTATAATCTTGTTTAAGGAGGACGCACGATGAACGACAGAGACATCATGGAAAACCTGATCCTTACCACGAAGGGCGTCTGCGACCTCTTTATGCACGGCGCGATCGAATCGAGCACCGCAAACGTCCATCAGGCATTCAGCACTGCTCTCAACGACAGTCTGTGCAACCAGGACAAGCTCTATAAGGAAATGTCCGGTCACGGCTGGTACACCACTGAGGAGGCGCAGCAGCATAAGATCCAGCAGGTCAAGCAAAAATTCGCATCCGCTCAGGGCTGATGAGGAAAACCGCGGAGCACTGCTCCGCGGTTTACATAATATTATTGCTGTTTTTTTAGCTTCCCCGGACTTACTCCGAAAGTGTCTGTAAAGGCTCTGTGGAAGGCTGAATAATCGGAAAAGCCGCACTCCACAGCGGCGCTTGCCGCGCCCATTCCCTCGCGTATCAGTCTTGCCGCCAGCACAAGGCGCTTCTGACGTATATAGTTATGCACGGTACAGCCGGTCTGTGATTTAAAAAGACGCATGAAATGATAACGGCTCAGATAGCTCATTGCGGCAAGCTCGTCGACCCGAAGCTCCTTTGTAAGATTTTCATTTATATATGACAGCACCGCGGCAATCTTTTCGCTGTACTCGACCGCTGTATTATCATGGCTGTCATCCTTTAGCATCATACGGTTTAAAAGTACCATAAGCTGCACGAGCATCGTGCCGCGCATAAGCTCGGAGCCGAATGCCGTGTCATCAGAGGTGTCCTCAAGGCGCCGGAGGGCTTCCCCAAGCGCCGGTATCTCGCTCTCCTCCGGGCGCATAAGGCAGAACCGCCGCCTCTCCGCCTCCGAAAAGCACTCCATAAGCCCGCCCTCGGGTGCAAAGCGGTCGACGTAGGCAGAGTCTATATATATAATGATGCGCTCATACGGCACGCTCATGTCGATGACCGCCCTGTGTATCATATGATGGCGCACAAGGAGTATGTCCCAGGGCTCGAGCTTATATGTAGTGCCCTCCACCGTATAGTCAACGCTGCCCGAGATCAGCACGACGATCTTGTCGAATTCATGAAAATGAAAATCCAGCTCCTGACCGGCCGTGTCTCTGAGGTGGAACATACGGAAATTTTCATTCAGATAGCCTTCCCGACTGTATTTGTACCGTTCCGTCATTTTTCTGCCTCCGTTTTGTTTCACGATGGAATTATACAGCACTTTTTGCAATGTTTCAAGCACTATCGCCAATTTACATGGTAATTATTTCAGAATATAATACGTATACAATCTCATGTAAGGAGTATGCATATGGCAAAGAAATCTTTCTTCAAATCCTACGGATTTATTATTTTCATGCTGCTCGGCATTATCGGCGGCTGCGTCGTCGGCGCGCTCAACCCCGTTGTCAAGGACGCCTCAGGAGAGGTCATATCCAAGGGCGCAACCGTTCTTGAGCCTCTCGGAACAGTATTCATAAACCTCATGTTCTGCGTAGTCGTACCTATGGTCTTCTGCTCCATATCCTCGGCTATCGCGAATATGTCAAGCGCTAAGAAAGCAGGCAAGGTCATGGGCGTTACCGTCGCGACCTTCTTTGTGACCGCAGCCATCGCCGCAGTCATCATGTACATAGTCGTCCGCGTGATCCCCATAACCTCCGGTACCTATGAGGTCACTGAGGGCGAGGTCGGCGCGACTCTCGGAGTTGCGGATATGATTATCAACTTCTTCACCAAGCCTGACTTTGTCGAGCTCTGGAGCCGCAGGGCTATCCTGCCCCTCATCATAGCCGCAGTTTTCTTCGGCTTCGGCATCCAGATGGCCGGCGGCAAAGAGACCCTGACCGCGAAGATACTTGACGACCTGACCAACTGCATCATGAAGGTCATAAAGATCATCACCTACTACGCACCTGTCGGCTTCTTCGGCTTCTTCGCCTATCTCGTCGCCACCTACGGCCCCGACCTCATCGGTGACTACAGCCGTACTCTCATCATCTACTATGTTCTGTGCTTCGTTTATATGTTCGTCTTCTTCCCGATATACGCCCGCTTCGGCGGCGGCAAGGGCGGCGCGAAGGTAATGTGGAAGCATCTGTTCAGACCCGCGGCCGTTTCCTTCGGCACCTGCTCCTCCGTTGCGACTATACCCACCAACATGGAAGTGGCTGAGGAGACCGGCATCTCCAAGGAGGTCACCAACATTGTTCTGCCCATGGGCGCTACCATGCACATGGACGGCTCGGCAATGAGCGCCATCATCAAGGTTGCCTTCCTCTTCGGTATCTTCGGCATGGACTTCGGAACAAGTCAGGCGATACTCGCAATCGTCGTTGCGGTGTTCTCCTCCGTTGCCATGAGCGGTATCCCCGGCGGCGGCGGTACGGGCGAGCTCGTGCTCTGCACCATCTTCTTCCCCGACCAGCTCGCTATCGCCTTCCCCATCGCGCTTGCACTGGGCAATCTGGTCGATCCTCCCGCGACCATGGTCAATGCCGCCGGCGACTACGTTGCCTCCTTCATAGTTGAGCGCTACGTTAACGGCAAGGATTGGCTCCAGAAAAAGCTTGCCAAGAAATCCGAGCCCAACACCACCGAAGCATAATAATCAAACGTCAAAAAGGCTGTCATTCCGGTGAATGACAGCCTTTTCTTTTGCCGGGGAAAAGAGAGGATAAATTTATGAATTTTCATTAAGCGAAAGTATTTCTTGAACGCCTTCAAGATTAATTGAATAGCTTCTTAAGTTTCCAAACAGCGGCAGGCTTATGACCGTTTTCCCGCCGTCGAAGCTTATGACCACGGTATATTCCGAGTAGTCTGCCTCAGCGTAGGTGACATTTATCTCAATCAGCTTACAGCCGAGCTTATCGCAAATATACGTTATCGGCACGTGCAGGTTTATTTTTCCCTGCGTTTGGCCGTCGCTGATCTCCGTTTCGGTATCTGCCGCATCATATGTCACAGCCAGAAGGCTTCCGGTCTCATCGTCAATTACAAGGATCGCCGAGCCGTTTTCGTCGCTGACACTGACACGCCACACAAAAAAGCTCACACCGCTTCCCGATCTGTCGGTAAGCACCGCGGGAACCGCACTCTCCGTCCTGTTGGCGCTTTTCGGGTCAACTGATGGTATTCCCAGCGTCAGAAAGTCTTCGAGCCACTCGACAGCCTTAGCAACAGCGGTATCGCTGCCCATGTATTTTGCGCCCGTGGAAGCTACCGCATAAATATCACCGGAAGAAATCGCCTCAAATTTTTGCTCAAGGCTTATGCTGCCTCTTCCGTTGAGTCCGAGGCTCACGCCGAGGTTATCGAGCGGTTGACCCGACGCATCAAGCTTCTTATCCCCATATTCTGATACGGCAAGAGGCAGCCCAAGGCCTATGCCAACAGCGGCCAGCGTCAGAAAAATTGCAATCAGTATTTTTGTAAATCTCTTCATATCCTGCCTCCGTGAAGCTCGGCTGTCACCTGTGTTCCGTTTCCGACGCGGCTCTGGAATTTGAGACATCCGCCGTGGAGCTTTGCTATATCATTGCACAGCGATAGACCGAGTCCTGCGCCGCCCTGCGCTCTTGAGCGGGATTTATCCACTCTGTAGAACGCCTCGGTCAGATGCGCAAGCGCCTCGGGCGGTATGCCCGGGCCGTTGTCGAGGACGCGGATCTCGCAGCCGTCGGACAGCATTACGGACATGATATAAATATTCCCGCCCTTATCAAGGGCTTTTCTTGCATTATCCATTAGGTTTACAAGCAGAGACTTTACAAGGTCGGGCTCCATCAGGCACTCGCCCTCCTCGCATTTATACTGAAGCCTGATGCCCGCTTCCGCGTAGATTGGCTTTAAGTATTCCACCGTTGAGGAAATCAGAGTTGAGGGCGACGTCAGCTTCAGCTCGAGCTTGCTGTTTTTCAGAACTATCATGTCAAGCAGCTTAAGCGACAGGCTTTCCAGCCGCTTGCCCTCAGAGAATATATAATTTGCCGCGTTCATCTGCTCGGTCGGATTGAGGCTCCGGCTGCGCAGAAGATCGGCATAGCCTATGATGGAGGTCATGGGGGTCTTCATTTCGTGGGCGAAGCTGCCCATGAACTCCTCCTGCCGGCGCACGGAGTCTTTAAGCTCCGTAATATTCTCCTCGAGCTTTTCCGCCATTGCGTCAAAGTTCTCAGACAGTGTCCCGAACTCATCGTTTGTTTTCACTCTGCTTCTGTATGACAGATCCCCCGCTGCGATCCTCTTTGTAGCGGCGGAGAGCCTGCCGAGCGGCCGTGTCAGCAGGTATGACAGCAGATACGACAGCGCAGCGCCGACGGCGATGGTCACCGCAAAGGCCGTTGCGTAAACTGAATACTGCTCGTCACGGGCGGTATATATGTCCTGAATATCGTAGCAGATTATGAGCTGCAGAGCCTGCGCCTCGGTCTCGATCGTTCCGGCAACCTTGAAATGCCTGTTTCCGGCGTCATCAGATACGAGCGTAAGGCTGTTGGATGCTGCGTCACCGAGCTGAGCAAGCCCACCGCTTCCGCTTGAATACAGGGTCTCACCCCCGTACTCGGAAAGGCTTATCGCGGAAAAGTCGTTCATGCCCCTGCTTTCCATCTGCTGTATGACGTCGAGAATGTCGGAATTGTTCGGCAGGGTGCTCACTT
>CALZAG010000032.1 GCA_945613045.1 uncultured Clostridia bacterium
CGACCGCCTTGATAAGGCCCAGATTTCCCTCCTGGATGAGATCGAGGAACAGCATACCGCGGCCCACATAGCGCTTTGCAATGGATACGACCAGACGGAGGTTGGCCTCGGCCATACGGCGCTTTGCATCCTCGTCGCCCTCGCTCATCTTTATCGCGAGCTCGACCTCCTCACCTGCGCTCAGCAGGGGCACCTTGCCTATCTCCTTGAGGTACATACGCACCGGATCGTCGGTGCTGTAGGTCTCGATATCCGCCTCGACCTCGACGATCTCCTCCTCGGTGACCTCCTCGATCTCGTTGAGCTCCTCGATCTCCGGCAGGGCGATATCGTCCAGCATAGGCACGACGTCGTCGCCGCTTATGTCGACATCAAGGCCGTTCGCCTCCAGGCTTTCATAGAACTTGCCTATAGTCTCGGCGTCGACGCCCTTTTCCTCGAGAGCCGCGATCTCCTCCGTGCTGATCTTACCGTTTTTCTTGGCCTTTTCCAGCAGCTCGGCAAGAAGCTCGTCGGGAGTCTTCGCTTCGTCCGGCTGAGGCTCCTCGGCCGGCTTATGTCTGCGTTTCTCGGACTTTTTGGCGTTTACCTCATCGGCCTGCTCAAGCAGCTTATCCGCCGCAAGCTCGAGTTCTTCCTCGGTCATGACCTTGTTTTTCTTATCCATATGTGTTACCCCTCATATCCTTTGGTTTCTTTAAGTCTTTCTGCCAGCTCGCGCAAGTCCTCCGCCGAGTGCGCAAGCTCGTTCTGCCTCTTTATCCTGCCTATGTAGTCCGACAGCGCTTTCTCGCCGTTGCGGAGCATCTCCGGCTTTTGCAGGACCGACGCCAGCAGCGACGCCTCCTGAGGCGGCAGCACGGCGCTCACCGTCGCCATACTGATGATCTCGCCCTTTTCAAATTTTGATTTGAGCACCGAATATATCCTCGCCAGCACCGGCGAGGAAAACTCCTCCGGCTCGGGAAGAGTCTTGCCCCTGCATATCCCCTGGTCGAGGTACAGGAGCCTTATCAGCCCCTCCTCGGCCGCCGCGGATTCGGGATTTTCATAGCGAAACTCCTTTTCCTTCGGCTGAAACTGCTTTTCCGGGTGGGCCTGTTTTCTGGCGTCGAGCCGCTGCGCCGAGCGCGTGAGCTTTTTTCGGCGGCGTTCGACCTCTTGTACGACGACGTCGTTTGAGACTCCAGCCATGCCCGCGACGCGTATGGCGTAGACCTGCCGCTCGACCGGGCCCGGCAGCCGCGCGACCATATCCGACGCCTCTTTGAGGAAGGCGACCTTCTGCTCGTCCACGGAGAGGTCGTATTTGTCCGTCACCGTCTGCAGCCGGTAGTCGATGTGGTTTTCCGACTTGTCCAGCAGGTTCCGGAAAGCGTCGGCTCCCTTGGTCTTTATATACTCGTCCGGATCCTTTGCTCCGGACATACTGAGCACCTTCACCTTGACATCCAGCTTATCCAGCAGGCCGATGGCACGCTGTGCGGCTTTTTTGCCCGCGCCGTCGCTGTCATAGGCGATGATGACCTCCTTGGTATAGTGGGAAATGAGCCTCGCCTGCTCGGGCGTGAGCGAGGTGCCGAGGGACGCGACCGCGGAATCGAAGCCCGCCTGATGCATCATCACGACATCAATATTCCCCTCTGCCAGTATTATATGTCCGCTCTTCGACTTTTTAGCCAAATTAAGTCCAAAAAGATTGCGGCTCTTGTTGAATACCAGCGTTTCGGGGCTGTTCATGTACTTTGGCTCACCATCGCCGAGTATCCTGCCGGAAAAACCGATAACGTCGCCCCTCACGTCTATGACCGGAAACATAAGACGGCTTCGGAAGGCGTCGTAATGCCCGCCGTTTTTCCCCCTGCGGACAAGTCCCGCGTCAAACAGCTCGTACTCGGAATAGCCAAGCTCCTTCATCGCTTTTATGAGACTGTCCCATGTGTCGGGGGCGTAGCCGAGGCCGAAGCGCTTTGCCGTCGCGGGCGTTATCTCGCGCTTTGCCATGTAGTCAAGGGCGGGTCCTCCGCCCGGGCCGCTCAGGCAGGAATAGAAAAACTTTGCCGCGTCGCGGTTGAGCTCCAGCATCCTGCGGCGCTTTTTCGCCTCGCGGTTATCCTCCTGCTCGGGCATGGCCATGCCCACGCGCTTTGCCAGAAACTCGACCGCCTCGGGAAAAGTGAGGCCCTCGATCTCCATTATGAAATTTATCACGCCGCCGCCCTTGCCGCAGCCGAAGCAGTGATATATCTGCTTGTCGGGAGACACTGAAAAGGAGGGCGTTTTTTCGCTGTGGAAGGGGCACAGGCCGAACTGATTGGAGCCGGAGCGCTTCGTCAGCCGCACATAGCTGCCCACAACGTCGACAATGTCGTTGCGCTCGACAAGCTCCTGCAGAAATGCCTCAGGTATAGCCATTTTCTCTCCCCCCCTTTATCGTTGTGCCGAGAGCTATTTTACCGTCCAGCTCATCGGTATGAATATCTCGCTGTATTTTTCCATGGCATAGCCGTCGGTCATGCCGGAAACGTAGTCGCACGCGGCGCGCTCCCTGCCCTCGCGCTCGGCTATGAGCTGAAGCTCCGGGGGCATTTTCTCCGGATTCCTCACATAGTATTCAAAAATTCCGGCGATGATGCCGTCAACCTTACTCTCCTCGCCCTTTGCGATGGGATTGGTGTAAACGTCCGAATACATGAAGCTGTGGAAAAAGTCCACCGCCTCCTGCATATAATCGCTCATTTTTATAACTCCGCCGCCGCTGTTTTCGATGAGATCGAGCATGATGGAGTTTATCCGCTCGCTGTTTCGTCCGCCGCAGCGGGTGCGTATGATCTCCGGCACGTCCTCCTCCTTGAGTATGCCGGCGCGGATAGTGTCGTCAAGATCGTGGTTTATGTACGCTATGCGGTCGGCAAGCCGCACGACGGTGGCCTCCATAGTATCGTCCGGCGCGCCGTGGGTGTGGTTTAGAATGCCCATACGCGTCTCGTAGCACAGGTTTAAGCCCCTGCCTTCCCGCTCGAGCACGTCCACAACGCGCAGCGACTGCCGGTAGTGCTTGAAGCCCGGCTCATAGATGCGGTCGAGCGCACGCTCGCCGGCGTGGCCGAAGGGCGTGTGCCCAAGATCATGCCCCAGCGCAATGGCCTCGGCCAGATCCTCGTTGAGCTCCAGCGCCCTTGCCGCGGTGCGGGCAAGGCGGGAGACCTCAAGGGTGTGCGTCAGCCTTGTGCGGTAATGGTCGCCCTCGGGCTGGAGGTAAACCTGCGTCTTGTGCTTCAGGCGGCGGAAGGATTTCGAGTGGGTTATCCTGTCGATATCGCGCTGGAAGCAGGTGCGTATCTCGCACTCGGGCTCGCTTTCGCTCCGGCCCTTTGAATTTTCCGCTCTTACGCCGTATTCGCAGACCAGGCTGCGCTCGGCGATCTCACGTTTTTGCCTCGGGCAGGACATTCTATCCCTCCTTCACATCATACCGTTTTCGCCCCCTATCAGGGCAAAAATAAGAGCATTGAAGATGCCCTTCAACACTCTTATACGACGCAAATTCTCATTTCCCTTTATTTTTTTGAAATTTTTTATGCCTTACTTTATTCTGACCGGCATGAATTCCTCGCCGGTGGTGCGCACCCCGGCGGCTCCGGAGGTCAGGTCGGTGATGCGGACGGCAAAGGACTCCGCCGCCTCCTCGGGCAGCAGGAGCTTTAAACAGACCCCCGCGCCGTATTCAACGTCCTGCACCACGCCGCCGAAGGCCGTGCACTCGAGCTTTATCCGCTCGAGCAGCGAATATGTACAGGGCACCTCCGCCCTCACCCAGCGGCGCACGACGGACACTCCCGCCGCGTCGAGCGCGTCCTTTGCGCTCTTGGTGTAGGCCCGCAGGAGCCCGCCCGCGCCGAGCAGCACGCCGCCAAAATACCTCGTGACGACGCACACGACGTTCTCGATACCCTCGCGCTTGAGCACCTCGAGCATCGGTATGCCCGCCGTACCCTGCGGCTCGCCGTCGTCGGAATAGCGCACCGCGCCGCCGCGGATGATATAGCACCAGCAGTTATGGCGAGCGTCATGGTATTTCTTTTTCATCTCGGCTATAAAGGCCTTGGCCTCGTCCTCGGTGCCGACCATGCGGACATGACCGAGAAAGCTCGAGCGCTTTTCGGTAAACTCGGCCTCGCCCGCCCCCGCGGGGATATAATACTCGCTCATTTAATCCTCCCAGTCCTCTTTGGCCTCTGTATAGCCGGGGATGAAGCGCTTTACCTTGCCGAAGATATCCGGAGGCACGATGACCTCGGCCTCGATGCCCTCGTCGGTATACTCCATTCTTATGACCGCCGCCTCGCGGTTTAAAAGATCCGCGACGCCGGCGCTTGAATATGGTATCTTCAGGGTCACATGGTGCCTGCCCTTGTCAAGGAGTCCTGACAGAGCCTGCACGAGCTCCTGCACGCCCTCGCCGCTTTTGGCCGACAGGCACACGATATCCTCGCCGTGGGGCAGGATGCCGACATAGGCATCGCACTTGTTGTACACCCTGATGCAGGGCGTTTCGTTCGCGCCGAGCTGATTTATAAGGCTGTCGACGATCCTTGCCTGCTCTTCCCAGTCGGGGTTTGAGATGTCGATAACGTGCAGCAGCACGTCGGCATAGGAAAGCTCCTCAAGCGTAGCCTTGAAAGCCTCGATGAGGTGGTGCGGCAGCTTGCGGATAAAGCCGACGGTGTCGGAGATGAGCACCTCGGTGAATTCATCGACGCGCAGCTTGCGCGTGGTGGTGTCGAGGGTGTCGAAAAGCCGGTCGTTGGCCGGGATGTCGGCGCCCGTAAGACAGTTTAAAAGAGTTGATTTGCCGGCGTTGGTATAGCCCACGAGAGCCACGACGGGGACGTCGTTTTTATCGCGCTTACGGCGCTGGGTGCTGCGCACCTTGCGCACCGCGGCAAGCTCCTCCTCAAGCTTCTGTATCTTGCGCCGGATGTGGCGGCGGTCGGTCTCAAGCTGGGTCTCGCCGGGGCCGCGGGTGCCGATCGGCGACGAGCCGCCGGAGGCCGTCTGGCGCACAAGGTGCGTCCACATACCCGTCAGACGCGGCAGCAGATACTTGTACTGGGCAAGCTCCACCTGGAGCTGACCCTCCCTCGTACGGGCGCGCTGGGCAAAGATATCAAGTATCAGTCCGGAGCGGTCGAGCACCTTAACACCGAGCTCCTCGGAGAGAACGCGCATCTGCGAGGGCGAAAGCTCGTTGTCAAACACCGCGAGGTCGCACTCGTTCCGCTCGATAAAATCCTTGAGCTCGGCAACCTTGCCGTCGCCTATGAAGCTGCGCGGCTCCGGGGTCGGGCGGTTCTGGATAAACATACCCACGGTCTCGCCGCCCGCGGTCTCGACCAGGGCGGCAAGCTCCGCCATGGAGATATCCGTCGACCGCTCGGAGATGTCCATCGAGTTCGCGCTCAGTCCGGCCAGCACGGCGCGTTCTATTTTTATATCGTTATTTTCCATCTGTACCTGTCCTTTAAATCTGCTTACTGTATCTCAGTATACCAAATAATATCCCTTTTTCAACTGTTTTAGCACAGGCAAGGCGCTCGGCCGGCATTTACCGCTTGCTCTTTTGCCGGTCATATTATAAAATGTAAGTACTATACCGGTATTGATTGGAGCATTTGATATGACAGTTTTGGTAACGGGCGGCATGGGCTATATCGGCAGCCACACCTGCGTCGAGCTTTTGGAGCGCGGTATGGACGTCGTCGTCATCGACAATCTCGTCAACAGCAGCGCCGAGGCCGGGCGCCGCATCGGGCAGATAACCGGCAGGCCGGTCGTATTCTACGAGGCTGACGTGCGCGACCGCGAAACGCTCGACGGGATATTTGAAAAGCACGATATCGACTGCGTCATACACTTCGCCGGTCTGAAGGCCGTGGGCGAATCGGTAGAAATGCCGCTGGAGTATTACGACAACAACCTCGGCTCGACCATCACCCTCTGCGAGGCGATGCGCAGCCACGGCGTGAAGAAGATCATCTTCTCCTCCTCCGCCACGGTCTACTCAGCAGACAACGAGATGCCCCTGTACGAGACATCGCGCACCGGCGGCTGTACCAACCCCTACGGCTGGACAAAATTTATGTGCGAGCAGATACTGCGCGACTATGTAAAGGCTGACCCCTCGTGGAGCGTAGTGCTGCTGCGCTATTTCAACCCCGTCGGCGCTCATCCCAGCGGTCTCATCGGCGAGGATCCCAGGGGCATACCGAATAACCTCATGCCCTATATCTCTCAGACCGCCATCGGCAAGTTCGAGTATCTGCGCGTTTTCGGCGACGACTACAACACCCACGACGGCACCGGCGTGCGCGATTACATCCATGTCGTCGATCTCGCCCGCGGCCATGTCGCCGCCATTTCGTACATGGAAAGCCATTGCGGCGAAAGCGTGTTTAACCTCGGCACCGGCGTCGGCTACAGCGTGCTCGACATGGTGCACGCCTTTGAGAAGGCAAACAGCCTGCGCGTGCCGTACAGAATCGTGGGCAGGCGCGCCGGCGATATCGACATCTGCTACTGCAGCCCGGAGAAGAGCAAAAATGTGCTCGGCTGGACGGCGGACTATGACCTTGAGGATATGTGCCGCGACAGCTGGCACTGGCAGTCTCTGAACCCAGACGGATACAGAAAAGAATGAAAAAACCGACCAACAGGTCGGTTTTTTCATATCATATCACTGCTAACTACACGGTTGTCGAGTTCGGTTCGGCGTCCGGCAGCGTGGGCAGGAGGTCCTCCATGCGCAGCAGCATGGTGGCCGCCTGAGCGCGTGTCGCGCCCCGCGTCGGTCTGACGGTGTTATCCTGATATCCGCGCACGACGCCGGCTGAGCACATGGCGTTTACCGCCTCGTAGAGACCGGGGTCGACGGCGGCGCTGTCGGAAAATCCGCTCAGCACGTCGTCCGGCGCGCTCAGCATTTTCCCGCAGGAGCCTATGTAGCGGTACAGCATTGCCGAAAGCGCCTGACGGCTGATGCTCGCCCTCGGGCGGAAGCTGCCGTCGGCATAGCCGTTTATGATGCCGCGGTCTGACGCCCACGCCAGCGCGTCACAGCACCAATAGTTCTCCGGAACATCGGTAAAATCCACCTTGAGCCCTTTCACATCGGGCTGGCCGGCCATACGGTACAGCACCGTCACCAGCATGGCGCGTGTCAGCGGCGTATCGGGCGAAAACTCGGTCGCGGTAACCCCCTTGAAGATGCCCTCGGAGACGGCGCGGTCGACCGTATCATAGCACCATGCGTCGACGGCGACGTCGGTGAACACATTCCCGCGGGAGGTGTAGGTCAGCATGGCGACCGTTCCCGGCTGATAGCTCGGGGCGTACACGCGGGCGCGGTAGGTCGTGTCCGGTTCAAGGACGATACCGTCCTCGTATCGGACGCTGTCGCGCGTGGGAACGCTGCCGTCGGCAGTGTAGTATATCTCCGCGCCGGAAAGGCTGCTGCTTATAGTCAGTCTGCCGTCCGATATCGTCATCGACGGCGCGGGGGCGGGGGTATACTCAACGAACTTTTCAACGGTATCCGTGCGGATGCCGTTCCATTTTATGACCGTCACGGCTCTGACGGTCGTATCCTTCGCAACAAGGAACGGCCCCGTGTATTTTGTGCTGTTTTTAGGGGTCGGGAGCTCGCCGTTGAGGGTGTAGTATACCTGGCCGCGGCTGTCCCCGCTGAGACTGACGAGCTTGCCCTCAGCTGTGTTTTTGACCGTGATAACGGGCTTTTTTATCGCCGGGTCGGTACCGTATGAGCCGGGATAGCAGGAGTAATACAGCTTGCCGTTTTCGAGCTTCACTCCGCGGCGCATGAACATCTCGCTGAGCGTCACGAATTCGTAGCCCTGAGCCTGCAAGGTGTCGATAGCGCGCAGAGCCGCGGTCACGGAGGTGGAGTGCGTGTCATGCAGCAGGGCGATGGAGCCGTCGCGGGCCTGCTTTATGAATTCGTTGTACACCGAGTCGGCGTTCTGCGTCTTCCAGTCGTATGTATCCATCGACCAGTAGAAGCAGGGCACGTTTGCCGCCGCCAGCACGCGGGCGTTCTGGTCGCCGTAGGGCGGCCGGAGCATATATTTAAAGTCGATGCCGATGGCCTTATCGAGTATGCCGTCGTTCTTTGAGAGCTGAGCCTTGATCTCCTTATCGCTGAGGGTGGTCAGCGCGGGGTGATCGTAGGTGTGGCTTGCGATCTCGTGCCCCTCCTCCCAGGCTCGCTTCACGAGCTGCGGATTATACTCGCTCATGGTGCCGACCATGAAGAATGTGCAGTGCACGCCGCGGGCCTTGAGCCCGTCGAGCAGCCGCGCGGTGTTCTTCGACGACGGCCCGTCGTCAAAGGTCAGGGCAATGAGCTTGGGCCCTGCCGCCTGAGCCTGCAGCGGCATGATGCCGGCAAGCATCAGCACCGCAAGGAAGATCGCCGCAAATCTCTTAATCTTTCTCATCTCTTAAAACCCCAGCTTTACCATATTGTTATCGTTTGAAAGGCCGCTCATCTCCGCGACGAAGAGTATCTCGTCGACTCCCTCCTGCGTAACGAGCTGCCGCGCAGAGCCCATATAGTAGCGCATATCCAGCATTATGATGTTTTCAAAGTCGGCGGTCAGGAAGGGCGCAAGGCTGTTTGCAAAGGAGTCCTTTATGATAAGCAGCGTTTTGCCGTTATCGCAGCCGCCGGTGATGTTCGTCTGACCGTAGTTGCCGCCGAAGAACACCTTGTACTTGTCCTTTTCGTTCTTCGCCTCGTTATAGTAAAAATCTATATCCTTACCGTCGGCGGTGACCTTCACCGTGCCGGCCACGGGCGCGATATACACGCTGTCCGGACGCGCCGAGGGATCAAGCGTCTTTGAATAGGTCGTGCCGAGGAAATCCTCGCTGAAAAGCTCGCGCTGCGCGCCGAAAGCGCCGTCGGGCATATACTCGCGGTAGGCAGCGTAAGCTCCGTACCATGTCCAGTGGTGGTCGGTGCGGTAGTATATCTGCTCGCCCTTATTTGCGCTCAGCGCAGAGTAAAGGTCGGGGACGTTCACGCCGTCAAGCAGCCCGCGGGCGGTATCGTACATGGCCTGCGCGTCATACATGAGCGCGTTGTCCGGCAGCTTATCGCTCATGACGGTACCCGTCGCGGGGACGAGCAGCACGCTCGCGGGGACTCCGCTCTCCCTGATAAAGTCGTTTATCAGCGCAAGGTTCGACTCAAATTTTCTTTCGTCGATATCCTCCGGCGTGATCTTTTCCATATAGTAGCCGTCGCTGCCGAGGTAGGCTCCGCCAATATCCCTGAAGCCGGCGGCTTTTTTAAGCCTCGTTCCGAGCTCCGTCCATACGTCGCGTGCGGGAAACTGGTCGGACATATAATCAGTCAGCTTTTCCTGAAATCTTCCGCTGAGTACATCGTCGCCGCGCAGCTCCGGCGCGGTCTGGAGCATACGGTTCTCATTGTCGGAAAAGCTTTTGTCCTCGCCGAGGAACACAAACGCCGCCGGCAGTACGATAACCGCAAGAAAGAGCGCGATAAATGTAATATAAAGCTTTTTCATCACGCTCACCTCTTAAAATCTGAAATACAGGAAGGGATTGTAGCTGTCGCCGATGAGGAACACCATGCTCAGTCCGAGCAGGAGCAGCGTCAGTACCGACTTCAGGATGAAAGCCGGTCTCTCGCCGAGCCTGCCGCTGAGGGAGATCATGAGCTTTTTGGGAAGCTCCGTGGAGGCGACGCAGCAGATAATGAGCAGCACGGCCTTGGTGGTCAGCCAGTAAAGGTCGAGGCCGCCCAGAGCGCCGTTTGCGCCGAACATGGAGCCGAGGAAGGGCAGCAACACAGTAATGTCGTCGCAGGCGAAGATGACCCAGCCGAGGACTATCAGCAGCAGCGAATAGATATGCCGCAGAATTTTCGGCGCCCTGTCAAGAGCTTTGAGCAGGAACAGCTTTTCAACGAACAGGACCGCGAAGTAGTATAGCCCCCAGAGCACGAAGTTCCAGCCCGCTCCGTGCCAGAAGCCGGTGAGCGTCCAGACGATGAGCAGATTCAGCGCCTGCCTTGCAAAGCCGCGCCTGTTGCCGCCCAGCGGGATATACAGATACTCTCTGAACCATGTGCTCAGAGTTATATGCCAGCGCCGCCAGAAATCGGTTATCGACACTGACTGATACGGGTAACGGAAGTTCTCGGGGAACTTGAAGCCGAACATCCTGCCAAGGCCGATGGCCATGTCCGAATAGCCGGAAAAGTCAAAGTATATCTGGAAGGTGAAGGCTATCGCTCCCAGCCACGCCATAAGCGCGGAGCTGCTGCCGCCGAGGGCGTATATCTCCGACCACAGGGCGCCGATCTGGTTTGCAAGCAGCACCTTTTTGCCGAGGCCGACCACGAAGCGCATCGCGCCCTCGGAGAAATCCTGCGCGGTGACGCGCCTGTCACGGAGCTGTCCCTCCACATCCGAATAGCGGACGATAGGGCCGGCTATGAGCTGGGGGAACATGGTGATGTACATTCCGAAGTCGATGATGTTGCGCTGCACCTTCACATCGCCGCGGTACACATCGATGGTATAGCTCATGGCCTGGAAGGTATAGAAGGATATGCCTATGGGCAGGGCAAGCTTGAGCAGGTCGAAGTTTGCGCCGAAGGCGGCGTTAATGTTGCTTATGATGAAGTCCGTGTACTTGAACACGCACAAAAGACCCACGTCTATTACGACCGACAGCACCAGCATAAGCTTCAGGCGGCGGCTGCTCTGCCTGTACTTTTCCATCAGCAGGCCGAAAACATAGTTTGCGATGATGGAGAATATCATCAGGAACACATATTTCGGCTCGCCCCAGGCGTAAAAAACGAGGCTGGCTATCAGCAGGAAGAGATTTCGTCCCTTTTTCGGGCAGATATAATAACCCAGAAGTACAAGGGGCAGGAATATGCAAAGAAAAATCGTGCTGCTGAATACCATCTGTATATATCTCCGTTTACTTTGTAAATTCGCGGAATGCGTTCTCGACCGCCGCTGGAGCGTCGCACATGATGAGCAGCGCGAAGCTGCCCTCGGTTTTTATCACAGCGCTTTCGGCTCTTTCGGCCTGTTCCGGCTCATAGGTTTTGTAGAGCCGGACGCGGCCTTCAAGATGCTCGCGCAGACTGTCGGCCGCGGCGGAAGCGTCGGCCTTGTCTTTGAGCCGTATCACCG
>CALZAG010000033.1 GCA_945613045.1 uncultured Clostridia bacterium
GCAATTCGCATTAAGACAGTACGTCTCGTTTTTGCGTCAGCCCGAATATATACTGCGGAGACAGTCGGTAAATGGCCATTGTCTGAACGACAGTTCTGCAAAAAACCACAGGTCGTAGGGGCGAGCATTGCTCGTCCGCGTACACGGGCAATTCGGATTAAGAGCGGAGTGTGCCGTAATTTTTCCGCCTTTCGGCGGGCGGACGGCCAATGGCCGCCCCTACGGGTGCAGGATTTTAAACCGCTCTGTCATTCAGAAAATGGAGATGTATAGATATTTCCGCAAAACATAATCGGGATACCGAAAAATCGATACGTCCCCATTTTTATCGCTGACCGGACGTCTGCCAGGACATTCGGTAGCCTATGCCTATGTGGGTCTGGATAAACTGCGGATGCGCGGGGTCCTTCTCGAGCTTTTTGCGCAAAGTCGCCATGAACACCCGCAGCGAGGGAACGTCGGACGCGGCCGTGCCGCCCCAGACCTCCTTCAGAATGTAATTGTGCGTGAGCACCTTTCCGGTGTTCCGCGCAAGCAGGCACAGGAGCTTATACTCGATGGGCGTGAGGTGTATCTCCTCACCGGAGAGGTAGGCGCAGCCGGCGGCGTAGTCTATCTTCAGCTCGCCGTTTTCATAAACGCTTGACTCCTCGCCGAGACGCCTGCCGTCGCACCTCACGCGCCTTAGCGCGACGCGCAGCCGCGCAAGCAGCTCGTCGACGGAAAAGGGCTTTGTCAGATAGTCGTCCGCCCCCGCATCCAGAGCCGCGACCTTGTCAAAATCCTCGCTTCTCGCGGAGACGACGATGATGGGCATATTGCTCCACGAGCGTATCTTGCGTATCACATCCACGCCGTCCATATCCGGGAGCCCGAGATCGAGCAGCACGACGTCGGGCTTTGAGGACAGCGCCTCCATAACGGCGCCCGCGCCGGTGTTGGCGCGTTTATACCGGTAATCCTGCGTCTCAAGAGTCGCGGCTATGAGATTTGCCACCGCGTTATCGTCCTCAACCACCAATATATCCGGTTTATTCATTCGTATTTACCTCCGCCTTCTGCAGGCTGAAAACAAACACCGCTCCGTGAGGGGCGTTGTCCTCGACGTATATCTCTCCGCCGTGGGCGCTGACGATGCTCCTGCAAAGGGCAAGCCCCAGACCCATGCCCCTGCGGCCGTCGCCGCGGACGTTGTCCGCCGTGTAAAACATATCGAATATTTTTCCCTTAGCCTCGTCGCTTATCCCCGGGCCGTCATCGGCGACCCTGACAGTGACGAGGTCTCCGTTTTCCCGGGCGGAAAGCTCGATGTGCGAGCCGGGCGGCGTATACTTGACCGCGTTGTTCAAAAGGTTTATCAGCACCTGCACCACGAGCCTCGCGTCCATATAAGCCATCAGCAGCTCATCGTCCAGCCTGATGCTGACGCTGTGATTTTCCGCCTTTCTGTCCATATGCGCCGTCGCCTCGCGGAACACGTCGTCCAGAAGCTCCGGCTGCATATCAGTCAGCCGGCTCCCGGCCTCGATACGCGTTATGGCCAGCAGGTTCTCCACAAGGCCGATCAGCCACATGGAGTCGTCATATATCGAGCCGTACAGCTTTCTGCGTCTGTCCCTGTCCATGTCGTTTTCCATCAGCAGGGCGGCGGTGCCGGAAATGCTGGTGAGCGGTGTTCTGAGGTCATGGGATATCGAGCGCAGGAGATTTGCCCTCAGCTCCTCTGCGCGGGCTTTTTCCTCGATCTCGCGCTTTGCCCGCAGGTTGTTTTCGTTTTCGAGTATGAGCCCGCACTCATCGAGTATCGCCACCATGAGAGACTTTTCAAAGCTCTTGAGGTTTTCCCTGCCCTTCATGGCGATGCACACGACAGCAAGTGCGGAATCAGTGCCCCTTACGGCCATATAAAGCCCGTTAGCATTCGGCCGGACGTCGGTGAAGCTTCCGGCGCGGCGGTTATGCCTGAGCACCCAGCGGGCGGTCTCCCTCTCGAAGGGGCCGAGGTAATCGTCAAAGCTCCCTTCGCCGTAAAATGGAAACGGCATAGGCGGGCACAGCTCGCCGCCGCGCGCGGGGTAAACGAGGATATCCCGCTCAAGCAGCTTCACGAGCTGGGCGGCGGTCACGGAAAGAATCGCCTCCTCGCTCTCGGCCTTCTGCAGCTTCTGGCTCGTTTCAAGAAGTATGTCGGTGCGGTATACCCGCTGGGCCGTCCGGCGCGCCTGACGCTTTATCCGCACGGGAAGATCCGATATAAAAAGCGCCGCGGCAAACATCACAACAAAGGTCGCGATATAGTTCGGGCTCGCCGACAGCGAGTGATACGGCTCCGTGAAGAAAAAATTGAATATCAGCACCGACAGCACCGAGGCGGCAAGGCTGTAGCTCCTGCCCTCGGTGACCATCGCGATGCCCAGCACACCGAGGATATACAGCACTATGACATTCGCGGTGGACAGGCCGAGCCGCGTAAACAGAAGACCCGCAAGGGTGCTCAGGGCAAGCAGAGCCGCGGTCTTCAGCACGTCGGCGGCTCTGAAGCGCTCATCGGGCATTCTGCGGCGAGGGGCGCGCACGTCGGCGGCGGGCTGGTCCGGAATGATGTAAACATCCATATCCGGCGCAAGCTCGCTCAGGCGGTCGATCAGGTTTTTACGGGGGCTCAGGCCGCGTTTGAGGGGGCTTCTTCCCAGCACGATCTTGGTCGCGCCGCTTACGCGGGCGTACTCGGCGATCTGCGTGGCCGTATCCTCACCGTATAGGGTCGTCACCTGTGCGCCGAGCCTTTTTGCGAGGCTGACGTTTTCCGCAAGCCTCTCCTGGGTCTCTTTATCGCTCTGCTCAAAATGCGGCGGCTCGACAAAAAGCGCCGAAACCGTGCCCCTGAATGCTTCTGCCAGCTTCGCTCCGGCACGTATGACCCTCGCGTTCGAGGGAGAACCGGAAAGGCATATAAGTATCTTCTCCTCACGCTCCATTGTCTTGCCACCTCGCTTTCGCCGATATTGTATCACATCGCGCTTCTCATAAAAAGCAAATTCTTCCCGGGAGAGTGAATTTCCATTATTTTTCTGCGTTTTAATGCAATCTTAATGCGCTCAGCCTTGTTCTAATCCCGTTCTAATACCTTTGGTGGTACATTTGCCTCAGCAAAAAAGAAAAAGAGGCCATAAACATGAAGATCGTGATCGTAGGCTGCGGCAAGATAGGCCAAAGCATACTCAAAAGTCTGGTTCAGGAAAACCACGAGATAGTCGCCGTGGACTCCGACCCCGATGTCATCAACAGCATAACGGGCAACTACGACGTTATGGGCGTCTGCGCTGCCGGCACGCACTACAAAACGCTTTCCGACGCGATGGTGCAGAATGCGGAGCTGTTCATCGCAACGACGGGCTCGGATGAGCTTAATATGCTCAGCTGCTTTCTTGCAAAGCGCATGGGAGCAAAGCACACCGTTGCCCGCATACGCGGGCAGGAATACAGCACCGAAAATCTTAAATTCATCAAGCAGCAGCTTGAGCTGTCCATGGTCATAAACCCCGAACAGCTCACGGCTCAGGCCATATTCAACATACTTAAGTTCCCCTCCGCGGTAAAGTCGGAGACCTTCACCCGCCGCCGCTTTGAGATGGCGGAGCTGAGCGTCAAGCCCTCCTCTCCGCTCGACGGGGTGAGCCTTTCGGAGCTCAGGCGCAGGTACAGCGCGGCCTTCCTTGTATGCGCGGTTCTGCGCGGCGGAAGGGCATACATACCCGGCGGCAGTTTTGTATTGGAGGCCGGGGATAAGCTGGGGCTTCTGGCCGCGCCGGAGGATATGCAGAAGCTGCTGCGCGGCATGGGCATACTGCAGAAAAGCGCGAAGCACGTCATAATACTGGGCGGCAGCAGGATTGCAAGGTATCTCGCCGAGGAGCTTATACGCAGTGAAAACAGCGTGAAGATAATCGAGAAGGACGAGGAGCGCTGCGCCGAGCTGTGCGGTACGCTTCCGGACAATGCGATCGTCATCTGCGGCGACGGCTCCGACCACGAATTGCTCACCGAGGAGGGGCTCGACCGCTCCGACGCCTTCGTCGCACTCACCGGCATGGATGAGGAAAATCTGCTCGTCGCCTATTACGCTCTCGGCCGCAGGGTCCCCAAGGTCATAGCCAAGATCAGTCAGGACAGCTATTCCGACATAGGCGGGCAGCTCGGCATCGACTGCGTGGTCTCACCCAAGCACATCACCGCCGATCTTCTCGTGCAGTACGCGAGAGCGCTCCAGAACTCGCTCGGCAGCAGGATAGAGACCCTGTACAGCCTGATGAACGGCAGGGTCGAGGCGCTGGAATTCGACGTGGCCGATGATTTCGCCTGCGCGGGCGTGGCGATAAAGGATCTTCGCCTGAAGCCCGACATACTGCTGGCAGGGCTTATCCGCGGCGAAAAGACCATCATCCCGGGCGGCGACGACGTTATACTGCCCCACGACCGGGTCATCGTGATAGCCGCCGGTCAGAGACTTTGTGATTTATCGGATGTGATAGCGTGAGATATAAAATCGTTCTTCATACCGTCGGCAGGGTCATCCTCTTCGAGGCGGCGCTGCTGCTCCTGCCGCTCGCGGCAGCTCTTATATACGGCGAGAGCTGCGCAGAGGCTTTCATCATAACCATTCTTATCGCGGCGGCGCTGGGCTTTGCCGTTTCGCGGCTCTGCAGCGGCGCCGAAAAGGATATCTTCATACGCGAGGGCTTCGCCATCGTGTCCCTTTCATGGATATCCATTTCCGCCATCGGCGCTCTGCCCTTCGTCATAAGCGGCGAGATCCCCTCGTACATCGACGCGTTTTTCGAGACTGTCAGCGGCTTCACCACGACCGGTGCCTCCATCCTCACGGATGTTGAGAGCATGAGCCGCGGGCTTCTGTTCTGGCGCAGCCTTACCCACTGGCTGGGCGGCATGGGCGTGCTGGTGTTCGTCATGGCGATCATGGAAAAGGTCCCCGACCGCTCGATAAACATACTTCGTGCCGAAATGCCCGGACACAGCGTGGATAAGCTCGTGCCCCGCTCAAGGTCCACCGCCAAGATCCTCTACTACATTTATCTGGCGCTGACCGTGCTGGAGGTCGTTTTTCTCCTGTGCGGAGGCATGCCGCTGTACGACAGCATCGTTCACGCCCTCGGCACCGCGGGTACGGGCGGCTTCGGCATAAAGGCCGACAGCATCGCGTCCTACAGCCACTATCTGCAGTGGGTCATCACGGTGTTCATGCTGCTGTTCGGCGTGAGCTTCAGCCTGTATTACCTGATCCTTTTGAGGAAATGGAAGGCCGTCCTCGGCTCGAATGAGCTCAGGTGCTATCTGGGCATCGGGTTTGCCTCATTCGTTATCATAACAATAAACATCTATCCCATGTACGGAAACATAGCAGACGCGGTGCGGCTTTCGGCCTTTCAGGTGTCCTCCCTGCTCACGACAACGGGCTATGCGACCGCCGATTTCGACCTCTGGCCTCAGCTTTCAAAGGCCGTGCTGTTCCTGCTGATGTTCTCGGGCGGCTGCATGGGCTCGACCGCGGGCGGTCTGAAGATATCCCGCATCGTCGTGCTGGCGCAGTCGGTAAGGAACGAGCTGCGCCGGGCTCTGCTGCCGAGGTCGGTGAGCTCCGTTAAGCTCAACGGCCGGCGGCTCGACCCCCTGGAGGTAAAGGCCGTCCACTCCTACTTTGCCATTTACCTTTCCGTTATCATAGCCGTGTTCCTGCTCATAAGCTTCGAGCCCTTCGGGATGGAGACCAACCTCTCGGCGGCGGTCTCCTGCGTGAACAACATCGGCCCGGGCTTCCATCTTGTCGGACCGGCGGCAAACTATGCGGCCTACTCCGGTTTTTCAAAGCTGGTGCTGTCCCTTGCCATGCTGCTGGGCAGGCTTGAGATATTCCCTATGCTGCTGCTGTTTTCCCCTCAGCTCTGGTCAAGAAGATAGCTAAGCCGGCGCACGACAGCTTTACGGATAACAGACGGCCCCTCGGTCAGACTTGCTGACCGAGGGGTCGTCTTTGCGATAATCTTTTTATCCCTGCGGCTGCGTTCGCCGCAAAAGTCTTATTTTTCGGCCTTCATTGCGAGGAAGGCGTTTATGAAGCCGTCGATATCGCCGTCCATGACGTTCTGGATATTGCCGTTTTCATAACCGGTGCGGTGATCCTTCGCAAGGGTGTAGGGCATGAAAACGTAGGAGCGGATCTGGCTGCCCCACTCGATCTTCTGCTGAACGCCCTTGATGTCGCTTATCTTCTCAAGATGCTCACGCTCCTTGATCTCGGCAAGGCGGGCGCGCAGCATATTCTTGCAGTTTTCGAGGTTCTGGAAGTGGCTGCGCTCGACCTGGGAGGCGACCACTATACCGGTTGGGATATGGGTCAGACGCACCGCGGAGGAGGTCTTGTTGACCTTCTGGCCGCCAGCGCCGGACGAGCGGTAAACGTCCATCTTGATGTCCTCGTCGCGCAGCTCGATCTCGCTGTCGTCGCTTATCTCGGGCATGACCTCAATGGCGGCAAAGGAGGTGTGGCGGCGGCCGGAGGAGTCAAACGGCGAGATGCGCACAAGGCGGTGTATGCCGTTTTCGCTCTTTAGGAAGCCGTAGGCGTTCTCGCCCTCTATCATGATGGTCGCGCTCTTGATGCCGGCCTCGTCGCCGTCGAGATAGTCCATGAGCTTGACGGTGTAGCCGTGGCGCTCGGCCCACATATTGTACATACGGTAGAGCATCTGCGTCCAGTCCTGCGCCTCGGTGCCGCCGGCTCCCGCGTGGAAGGTCAGTATGGCGTTGTTCGCGTCGTATTCGCCCGTGAGCAGCGTGCCGAGGCGGGTCTCCTCGAGCTTCTTTTCAAAAGCGGCAAAATCGCTCTGGAGCTCCGTCAGCATGGAGTCGTCGTTTTCCTCTATCGCCATCTCGCACAGGGTCATAAGGTCGTCCCACTGGGAGCAGAGCTTCTGATAGTTCTCGGTCTTGCCCTTGAGCTGCTTTAAGCGCTTCTGCACGCGCTGGGAGTTTTCAACATCGTTCCAGAAGCCGTCGCGCGCGCTCTGCCCCTCCAGCTCCTCGATCTCCTTTTCGGCGGCCTCGAGGTGCAGTGCATCGCGCAGAGAGTCAAGCGTGGGCTTGAGAGAGTTCAGCTTTACCTTGTATTCTTCAAATTCGATCAATATATATCAGTCCTTAACAAAAATAGCTGTAATATTATACATTAAATAAACCGCCTTGTAAACCGCAAAAATCCGCGGAAGCAAAAATGCCCGAAGCATTTGACTTTGCATACGCTTTGTTCTATATTATAGAGTGATGAAAAAGCGGTTTTCCGCAACAGAAAGTTTTTACGGAGGAACAAGACAATGGCTTTGACTGCCGAGCGCATTGCAGAGCTGAACGAGCTTTGCAGACGCTTCAGAATCGATGTTTTGACTGCTATCCACGCGCCGAAATCGGGACACCCCGGGGGCTCGCTCTCGGTGTGCGAGATACTCACCTATCTGTACCAGGAGCACATGAATCTCGACGCGAATAAGGCCGACGACCCCGACCGCGACCGTCTGGTGCTTTCCAAGGGCCACGCCGCACCGATGCTCTACCGCAATCTGGCGGAGAAGGGCTTCTTCCCCGTGGAGGAGATGTCCACCCTGCGCCGCATGGGCGGCCTTGCGGGCCACCCCAATATGCACACCCCCGGCGTTGAGATGCCCGGAGGCCCCCTCGGTCAGGGCTTCCCCGCCGCACAGGGCATGGCGATGGCGCTCAAGCTCAACAAGTCCCCTGCGAAGGTATATGCCATTCTCGGCGACGGCGAGCTGGACGAGGGCGTTATCTGGGAGACCGCCATGAGCGCCGCGAAGTTTAAGCTCGATAACCTCATCGCCATCGTCGATTACAATAAGGTGCAGCTTGACGGCACCACCGACGAGGTCATGCCTCTTGGCGATCTCGCGGGCAAGTGGGAGGCCTTCGGCTGGACGGTGCTCGAGTGCGACGGCCACGATATCGAGGCTCTCGACTTCTGCGTCAGCGTCGCCGATGCCGCCGTCGGCGCACCCACCGTCATCATAGCCAACACGATAAAGGGCAAGGGCGTGTCCTTCATGGAGGGCAAGAACGCCTGGCACGGCAAGGCCATCGACGACGAAAGCTTTGCCAAGGCAATGGAAGAACTGGGAGGTGAGGTCAATGCCTAAAGCGATTAGAGAAGTTTACGGTACCGTTCTGGCGGAGCTTGGCGATATCAACGAGGATATCGTGGTGCTGGACGCGGACCTCTCCGGCTCCACAAAGAGCGCCATATTCGGCAAGGCGCATCCCGAGCGCTTTTTCAACATGGGCATAGCCGAGCAGAACATGGTCGCGACCGCCGCGGGTATGTCCACCGTCGGCAAGATCCCCTTTGTGAACACCTTCACGGTGTTTCTCACCTCGCTGGGTCTGCTCTCGGCGAGAGATCAGATATGCTACGCGAATCTGAACGTCAAGTTCGGCGGCGCCTACTGCGGAATGAGCGACGCGCTCGACGGCGCGAGCCATCACGCCACCGAGGACATCGCCATCATGCGCGCCCTGCCGAACATGAAGGTCATCGTCCCCTCGGACGCTGCCTCCACCCGCTGGGCGACAAAATACGCCGTGGACAACTACGGCCCCATGTACCTGCGGCTTAGCCGCGACGTGTACCCCGATCTGTACACGGAAGAGACGAGGTTCGAGCTGGGCAAGGGCGCGGTCGTGCGCGAGGGCAGCGACGTTACCGTTATCGCCTGCGGCCTGCTTGTGCACAAGGCCATGGAGGCCGCGGAAGCGCTCGCCGGAAAAGGCGTGTCCGTCCGCGTTGTGGATATGTATTCAATAAAGCCCATCGACCGCGAGCTCATCATAAAGTGCGCCCGGGAGACCGGCGCTATCGTCTGCGCGGAGGAGCACAACATCTTCGGCGGACTGGGCTCGGCCGTTTCCGAGGTGCTTGCGTATGAAGGCTGCGGCGTCCCCACGGAATTTGTCGGCATCCAGGACACCTTTACGGAGTCCGCTCCCTATAACGAGCTGCTGGCGAAATACGGCGTCGATGCAGACGGCGTTATCGCCGGTGTCGAAAAGGTTCTCAAGAGGAAAAAATAAGCGGCGCTTTTACGCGCGTAAAAAGAGGGCAGCGATATGAAAAAAATGTTTTCGCCGGGCAGGACCGAGCTTGCCGGCAACCACACCGACCATCAGAAGGGCAGGGTGCTTGCCTCGGCGGTGGATAAGGGCATCCACGCGGAGATAGAGCCCAATTTCGACAACATAGTGCGCATAAGATCCGATGGCTTTGACGACATGGAAATAAACCTCCTTGATCTGGACGTGCATCCGGAGGAGTTCGGCACCCCGTCGGCTCTCGTGAGGGGCGCGGCCGCGGCGATGTTCGATCTTGGTGCGTGCTGCGGCGGCTTCGACGCCGTGATGTACAGCGAGCTCAGCTCCGGCTCGGGTCTCAGCTCCTCGGCGGCCTTCGCCGTGCTCATGGTGCGCGCGTTCAATGAGCTGTACAACGACTCGCAGCTCGAGGCAACGGCTGTCGCAAAAGCCGCGCAGCAGGCGGAAAACCTGCATTTCGGCAAGCCCTGCGGACTTATGGATCAGCTCGCCTGCGCACTGGGCAGAGCCGTGTACATAGACTTTCTCACCGGCGAGATACAGCCCGTGAACGCGGACTTCTCCCGCATGGGGCTGACCCTCTGCCTCACGGATACCGGCGGCAGCCACGCGGGGCTTGACACAAGCTACGCGAGAATCCCCGCGGATATGCGTCTTATCGCCAGCTTCTTCAGCAAGGAGCTTCTCGGTGAGGTAGACCCGAAGAAGTTCTTTGCAAAAAAGTGGGATACCGCCGACCGGCCTGTCCGCCGCGCGAAGCACTTTTTCGAAGAAAATGAGCGCGTTCCGAAAATGCGCGACGCTCTCATCGCGGGCAACGCGCAGGAATATATGCGCCTTATGAACGAATCCGGGCGCTCCTCCGAGCGGTATCTGAACAACATCGTCACGAGCGCTACCGACGACAGGAAGCTTGAAAGCGGCCTCATGCTCAGCGAAAAGCTGCTCGACGGCATCGGAGCGTGGCGTGTGCACGGCGGCGGCTTTGCCGGCTGTGTCCAGGCGCTGATGCCGGCGGAGTTTTTCCCGCACTACAAGGCCGAGATGGAAAAAACCTTCGGCGCGGACTCCTGCCGTGAGCTGAAACTGGGGTGATATCATGGATTTTTTCAATTCTTTAGCCGATATCAAGCTGGGCGATATCTCTCTCAGCTCTATCCTTTCCGCAGTCCTGATATATGTCGTCTGCTATGTTGTGATAAGGCTGCTGTGCAGGGCCTTTGAAAAGCTGCTTGACCGGTCAAAGCACATCGACGCCAGCCTGAAGACCTTCTTCTCCGGTGCAATAAAGGCCGTGCTTTGGGTCATTGCGATAATAATAATAGCCGGCAGCCTCGGCATACCGGTGACGAGCCTTGTGGCGGTGCTGTCGGTCGCGGGCGTCGCGCTTTCGCTTGCGCTGCAGGGCCTGCTGTCAAACCTTTTTTCAGGCATCACCATCCTCGCTACGCGCCCGTTCAACGTGGGAGACTATGTGCAGGTCGGCGGAGAGGGCGGCACCGTCAAGAGCATCGGCCTGTTTTATACGGTGCTCGACACGCCGGATAACCGCGTTATTTACGCGCCCAACGGCGATATAACATCAAGCAAGATAGTAAATTACAGCGCCGAGTCCCTGCGCCGTGTCATCATCCCCGTCACTGCGTCCTACGACAGCGCGACGGAGGATGTGCGCAGGGCAGTCCTTGCTGCCGCCGCGAAGGATGAGCGCATTTTGACCGAGCCCGCGCCCATGGCGGCGATAAGCGGTTTCGGCAGCAGCTCGGTGGAATACACGGTGCGCGTCTGGTGTAAAAGCGACGACTACTGGGACGTGCTGTTCGCACTCAACGAAAATATCCGCGAGAGCTTTGCCGAATACGGCGTTGAGATGAGCTACGATCATCTCAATGTTCACATAGAAAAGGACACATCGGCGCAATAATAAGGCTGCGCAGATCAAAGCGCCCCCTCAGTGCAATGACTGAGGGGGCGCTTTTCTTATAACATTCAGAAGCGGAAAAGGCTCATTTATCGGTCGCAAGGCTCATAAGCGCCTGCTTTATCC
>CALZAG010000034.1 GCA_945613045.1 uncultured Clostridia bacterium
GGCTTGTTTCAGTCCGGCGGCTTCAAGAGCTCGCGGCCACGGGCCGAGAAAGGCCTTGATCCTTGAAAGCGTGACCGGATCAAAATCGCTTTTTTTGGGCAGCCTCCCGAGCTCATCGTACTTTTCCCTGAGCATATCCGCCGCCCATTTTGTTTTTTCCTCAGAAATCATAAAAAAACTCTCCCCGCCTGTCGGCAGGAAGAGTGCAGCAAAAAATCAGCGCGAAAAGACTTTGGAGCAGGAGACGAGCAGAGCGCTCCCGCTTCAAAGCCGCGTTACGGCATTGATCATTCGGCTGCACTCTTCTCACCAAAGCTGTGTTAAACCTAAAAATACGGCAGGTATCCTGACTTATGATCCCGCGAGACCCGATGCGCGGGAAGAACAGCCTTCTCGGAAAAGCGCGGCTTTCCCAATGGCATATGCTCTCTTACGTCAAATACAGTAATGGCGGTTGTTCCGGATTCTGACCGGATTCCCTTTTGGGTCAAACCGGAAAGTGATAAACAGCCTGACACAGGCCCTTTTAGTGTTGGTGGACGTCTGCGCATACCTACCTCAAAGAGAAAAGTACTCAAAAACTGTTCCGTGTCAGGTGCGGGCAGTTTTGACGGAGATGATTGTCGTTCAGGCAAAATAACAAGTCGCAGCTAATACTCCGCGTATTTGCAAGGCTTGTTATGAAGCATGGGCGATAATCAGCCCGTCAAAACCTGTTTATCCCTGTCCTGTTTGACCCATATCTACTCAGTCAACAACTTTTCAAACCGTATTTCCCAAACCAATATTATTTTTGTTTAATTCTATCACGGATGCCTAAAAAGGTCAATTCTTGTTTTTGCGCGGCGGCATAAGCGCGCTTTCATGCGCCTGAAATCATATATGTCCTTCCCTGCACATATACATTGACTATGTGAGTTTGGGGAGTGGTATATGTGCATACAAATATTGAGGAGAGGGCCTGCGACCTGGCGGTGTACATCATTGAAAACAAAGCTACCGTTCGCGCTGCCGCGAAGCAGTTTAACATTTCCAAAAGCACTGTACACAAGGATCTCACCGAGAGGCTGAAAACAGTCAATCCCGCGCTGTACAAACAGGTGCGGGAGCTGCTGGATATCAACAAGGCCGAGCGGCATATCCGCGGCGGCATGGCTACACGCAGAAAATATAAGGGCGAATAATCGTAACTACGGCGGGTGCTCAGATGCACCCGCCGTCAATCATTCTATCACTCCGCAGGCAATCTTCTCTCCGGAATCGCCCGACGGCTGAGTTCTGAAATCGTCAGGCATCATATGTATCACAACGGTTTTTCCGATGATCTCTCCGACCGTGAATCTGTCCGTCATGAAGGCCATCCAAGCCCTGCCCTTATTTCCGAAAAGCGGCGGCATATCTCCGGCATGGCACGGATGCGGGCAGCCCTGCGGATCATAATGCCCCTTCGTATCCGCAAACGGTGCCTCGGCTGTCCCGCCGCAGTCGCCGCCCGAATGTATGTGAAAACCGAAAACATCGCATTCGCACTTTTCCTCATGCCTCGGCAGCCCTGTTATATCAGCAACCACGAGCACATTTTTGCCGGTATCAAAAAAGCTGACCTCGCCTGAAATGCCATTGCCCTGCATTTTTGCTCTCGCCTTCGGAGAATTCATAACGAGCATAGCCGCAAAATCGCACAGCGTCATATAATCACCTCGTCATTCATTGTATGTGTTCATCTGAAATTTGTGAATGTTTTCTGAGCCACTGGACAAACTACTTTCGGTGATGACTATGACTAAAAAAATCGGCAAACAGACCTTTAAGCTTGCTTATCCCCCGACAATCGTGACCTCCGCCGCCGTGGTCGGGCAGAAAGAGGGACAAGGCCCCCTCAAAAGCTATTTTGACTATATTTCGTCCGATTCATACTTCGGTGAAAAAAGCTGGGAAAAGGCCGAAAGCGCAATGCTCAAGCAGTGTTTTTCCCTGTGCTGCGACAAAGCAAAGATCGCTCCCAGCGATCTTGAACTAATATTCTCCGGCGATCTGCTCAACCAGTGCGTCGGCTCTGCCTTCGCAATGCGCGACGTCGGCGTCCCTTATTTCGGGCTCTACGGCGCCTGCTCCACGATGGGCGAGTCCATCACACTCGGCTCCATGGCGATAGACGGAGGTTATGTAAACCGAGTCTGTGCCGTCACGAGCTCCCACTTCTGCTCCTCGGAGCGGCAGTACCGCTTCCCTCTGGAATACGGCGGCCAGCGCACTCCCACGGCACAGTGGACGGTCACGGGCGCTGGCGCGGTCATACTGCAGGGCGACGGCAACGGCCCCTTTGTTACCTATCTCACCCCCGGAAAGATCGTCGACGCGGGCATAATTGACGCAAACAACATGGGAAGCGCCATGGCTCCCTCCGCGTACGAAACGCTCAAGGCCCATTTTGAGGACACAGGCCGCGGCCCCGACTACTACGATATGATCGTCACGGGCGACCTCGGCGCGATCGGTCACGACACTGTGGAGGATATGTTCCGCATGGACGGCGTGAGTCTCGGAAGGTTTTACACCGACTGCGGCGTTTTGATATATGACCGCGAAAAGCAGGACGTACACGCCGGAGGCTCCGGCTGCGGCTGCTCGGCCTCGGTTTTTGCCTCGTTTATCCTGCGCGGCATCGCTGAGGGAAAGTGGAGCAAGGTGCTTTTTGCGCCAACGGGCGCTTTGATGTCCCCCACCAGCACACAGCAGGGCGAAAGTATTCCGAGCATCTGCCATGCCGTTGCCATTGAAACCACAATCCCCAACTGAGGTGATACAATGGATACATTTCTTGAATATTTTAAGGCCTTTGCGGTGGGCGGAGTGCTTTGCGCCATAGGTCAGCTTCTCATAGACAAAACGAAGCTCACGCCAGCCCGTATCCTCACCGCCTACGTCGTGGCGGGCGTTATCCTCGGCGCGGTCGGTCTGTATCAGCCGCTTATCGACTGGGCGGGAGCGGGCGCGAGCATACCCCTTACCGGCTTCGGAAGCACCCTCGCCAAGGGCGTTAAGGAGGCTGTGGCCTCCGACGGGCTGCTCGGCGCGTTCACCGGCGGCTTTACGGCCTCTGCCGCAGGTATCTGCGCCGCTATATTCTTCGGCCTTATCGTGGCATTGTTATGTAAACCAAGAGAGAAAAAATAAACAACAATTTTCAAAGTCACCGGTCGGGCTGAGGCAAAAATAATATTTCTGAGGCACTAAATCAAATAGGCCGGCAGCCGCCGGGCGGACGAGCGATGCTCGCCCCTACGGGTGCGTGTCGTCAGTACGTCAGCCCGAATATGTCCTGCGACGGTTATCGGTATGTTTCCATTCTCTAAATGATAGCTACATTCAAAATCAGGGGGCGTAGGGGCGGCCATTGGCCGTCCGTCCGCCGTAAGGCGGGGAATAAGACGGTGATTGCCGATTTTACCGGTCGGGTACCGGTAATAGAGATTTTCTTAAACTTAAAAACCGAATTGCTTTCCGGCAGCCGCCGGGCGGACGAGCGATGCTCGCCCCTACGGGTGCAAACTCTGCAATGCTTGGGTCTGATATGTCTTTGCCTGCGACTTAAAATAAACGGATGGGTCTTGCCCATCCGTTTACTCTTAGTATTCAAAGCTGCCCTCATAGACCTTGGTCGCGCTGCCGGTGAGGATGATGCGCTCATCGGTATAATTGACGGTCAGGTCGCCGCCGAGGAGCTTTACCGTTACGTCGCTGCCCTTATCGCAAAGACCCATTTCACAGGCAGCGGCCACGGCCGCGCAGGCTCCGGTACCGCAGGCAAGGGTCTCACCGTTGCCGCGCTCCCATACGCGCATACGCAGGGTCGTTTTATTGACGATGCGCACAAATTCGGTGTTTATCCTCTCGGGGAACACCGGAGCGTACTCAAACTCGGGACCCGTTTTTTCAAGCTCGAGCCCGTCTATCGCGTCGCAGAACACGACGCAGTGAGGATTGCCCACCGAGACACAGGTGACATTATAATCAGTCCCGCCGATGCGCAGAGGATAGTTTATCATGCGCTCGGAGCTTACCGCGGCGGGTATGTCCTTAGTCTCAAGCGATGCCCTGCCCATATCGACCGACACGGAGCTGACTTTTCCGTCCCTTGTGTACAGACGCAGACGCTTTATGCCGCTGCCGGTCTCGATATTCATATACTCCGAGCGGATATAGCCCTTGTCGTAGAGATATTTGCCCACACAGCGCAGGTTGTTGCCGGCTATCTGACTCTCGCTGCCGTCGCGGTTGAACGAGCGCATCCTCGCGTCTGCGGCGGAGGATTTTTCGATAAGCACGATGCCGTCGCCGCCGATGCCGTAATGCGGCGCGCACAGGCCGACGCACAGGCTTTCGGGGCAGGTTATGGAGCCGTCGAAGTTTTCGATGAAGATATAGTCGTTGCCCGCGCTCTGCATCTTGGTGAAGCTGATTTTCTGCTTCCAGCTCCGCATCGCGTTTATATCGACAAGCTCGGTATTCTTCTCGTTGAAGCGGCTTGCGATGATCTCCGCAAGAGCGTTTGCCGTGTCAAGGCTCGTCAGGCAGGGTATGCCGAGCTGCATCGCACGGCGGTGCAGGGTGATATAGTCGCCCATGGTGGCATCCTTGACGGCGCCGGTATAGATGATATAGCTGAGCCTTCCGCTTTCCATGAGGCTGGCTATCTCATCGCTCTCGGTTGCGTTTGCCACCGATGTTACCTCTATGCCGAGCTGCGCTATCGCGTTTGCGGTGCCGCTCGTGGCATACAGGCGCAGGCCGAGGTCATACAGCCGCTTTGCAAGCGATATGATCTCCTGATAGTCGTTATCCTCAACGCTTATCAGCACGCCGTGGGAGCCCCTGCCGTGCATCTGCGGCACGGTGAAGCCCGCCGCGGTCAGGCCCTTGAACAGAGCCTCGGCCATGGTCTTGCCTATGCCCAGCACCTCGCCCGTCGACTTCATCTCCGGCCCGAGGATGGAGTTTGCATCCCCAAGCTTTTCAAATGAGAACACCGGCACCTTGGCGGCAAAATACGGCGGAGTTCGGTAAAGTCCCGTGCCGTAGCCGAGGCTCGACAGCGTTTGACCCAGCATGACCTTTGAGGCCAGATCGACCATCGGCACGTTCGTGACCTTGCTTATGTAGGGCACGGTGCGGCTGGCGCGGGGATTAACCTCGATGACATACAGCTCATCCTCATAAATGAGGTACTGTATGTTCACGAGCCCCTTTGTGCCGAGGGCAAGCGCAAGCTTTTCCGAACAGGAGCAGATCTTATCAAGGAACTTGTCGCTCAGGTTATAGGGCGGATAAACGGCGATCGAATCGCCGGAGTGCACTCCCGCGCGCTCGATATGCTCCATGATGCCGGGGATGAGCACATCCCTGCCGTCGGAGATGACGTCGACCTCAAGCTCCGTGCCGGGCATATATTTGTCCACCAGCACGGGGTTTTCAATGCCGCCGGAGAGTATAGTTCGCATATATTTCTCGGTCTGGGCGCGGTTTCGAGATATGGTCATGTTCTGGCCGCCGATAACATACGACGGGCGCAGGAGCACGGGATAGCCGAGCTTATCGGCGGCCTCGAGCGCCTCCTCAAGCGTCCTTACACCCATACCGCTCGGGCGGAAGATGCCGAAGCTCTCAAGGAGCTCGTCAAAGCGCTCCCTGTCCTCTGCGATATCTATGCTCTCGGCGGAGGTGCCGAGGATCCTGACTCCGTTTTTGTCAAGAATCTGCGTGAGCTTTATCGCCGTCTGGCCGCCGAAGGCTACCACGACCCCCACGGGCTTTTCGACCTCGATGATGTTCATGACGTCCTCGGGGGTTAGCGGCTCGAAATACAGCCTGTCGGCCGTGTCGTAGTCGGTGGAAACGGTCTCGGGGTTATTGTTTACGATAACGACGTCATAGCCCATATCCCTGAGCGTCCATACGCAGTGCACTGAGCTGTAGTCAAACTCGATGCCCTGCCCGATGCGAATGGGGCCTGAGCCGAGCACCATGATAACGGGCTTGCCGCTGCGGGGAAACGTCCTTGACTCGCAGAAGCTGTCGCAGGTCGAATAGAAATACGGGGTCTCGGCGGCAAACTCCGCGCCGCAGGTATCGACCATTTTGTAGCTGAATTTTTTCTCCGGAAGGGTCGCGGCGCCCGTCAGGCGCCTTATTGCGGCGTCTGTGTAGCCCAGGCGCTTTGCCTCAAAGTATGTTTCATCGCTGAGGCTTCCTTTTGTAAGGCTCTGCTCAAAATCGGCCATCTTCCTGAGCTTCATAAGGAACCAGCGGTCGATTTTCGTAAGCTCAAATATATCGTCAACGCCCACGCCTGCCTTCAGCGCTTCAAAAACCGTGAACAGCCGGCGGTCGTCGTTTGCTTTGAGCCGCTCTGTGACAGGAGCATCGGAAACCGGCGGGGCGTTCAGGGTGTCAAGCCCTATCTCCGCGCCGCGGACGGCCTTCATAAGCGCCATTTCGAACGAGGGCGCTATCGCCATGACCTCTCCGGTGGCCTTCATCTGAGTGCCGAGCTTGCGTGAGGCTCCCGCGAATTTATCAAAGGGCCACTTGGGGAATTTGACTACCACATAGTCCAGCGTCGGCTCAAAGCAGGCGCAGGTCTTTCCGGTTATGTCGTTTTTGATCTCGTCCAGAGTGTAGCCCAGAGCTATCTTGGTGGTTATCTTCGCTATCGGGTAGCCGGTGGCCTTCGATGCCAGCGCCGATGAGCGCGATACCCTGGGATTTACCTCGATGACGGCATACTCGAAGCTGTCCGGATTCAGGGCAAACTGGCAGTTGCAGCCGCCGACGATGCCGATGGAGGATATGATGTCCAGCGACGCTGAGCGCAGCATCTGATACTCCTTGTCGGAAAGAGTGAGAGCGGGGGCGACGACGATGGAGTCTCCGGTATGAACGCCCACGGGGTCGAAGTTTTCCATGGAGCAGACCGCTATGACGTTGCCCGCACTGTCGCGCATTGCCTCAAACTCGATCTCCTTCCAGCCGGAGATGCATTTTTCAACAAGTATCTGCGTGATCGGGGACATATCAAGGCCGGTCTTGGCTATTGTAAGCAGCTCCGCCTCGTTTTCGGCTATACCGCCGCCGGAGCCGCCCAGGGTAAAGGCGGGGCGGACGATGACGGGGTAACCTATCTTACCGGCTATACTAAGCGCGGTCTCAACGTCGTTTGCAATGTCGCTGGGAACGCAGGGCTGGCCTATCTCACGCATGGCGTCGCGGAAAAGCTCCCTGTCCTCTGCCTTGTCAATGGCGGATATATCCGAGCCGAGGAAGCGCACGCCGTATCGCGCCAGCGTTCCGTCACGGCTGAGCTGCATGGCTATGGTAAGCCCCGTCTGGCCGCCGAGCCCCGCGAGCAGGCCGTCCGGCCGCTCCTTTTCGATGACGCGGCGTACCGTTTCGGCAGTCAGCGGCTCAAGGTATATCTCGTCGGCGAGGTTCTTATCGGTCATGATAGTCGCCGGATTGGAGTTTACGAGAACGACATTTACGCCCTCTTCCCGCAGTACGCGGCAGGCCTGAGCGCCGGCGTAGTCAAATTCCGCCGCCTGACCTATGACGATGGGGCCGGAGCCTATGACCAGCACCTTATGTATGCTTTTATCCTTAGGCATCGGCTTTTCCTCCCATCATTGCAATGAATCTGTCGAACAGGAACGCGGTGTCCTTTGGGCCGGAGCAGGCCTCGGGATGAAACTGAACGGTGAAGCAATTCAGCCCCGGATAGTCCATGCCCTCGCAGGTGCCGTCGTTTGCGTTGACAAGGCTCAGCACGCCTTTTCCCTCAAGAGAGGAGCTTTCCACGGCGTAGCTGTGGTTCTGGCTGCTTATATAGGTGCGGCAGCCGTTTACCTCCCTGACGGGCTGGTTCCCGCCGCGGTGGCCGTATTTGAGCTTGACGGTCTTGCCTCCCATGGCAAGGGCCGTGAGCTGATGTCCCAGACAAATGCCGAACACCGGTACCTTTCCCAGAAGCTTTTTTATCTGCTCAATGCAGAAAACGTTCTCCGCAGGGTCGCCCGGGCCGTTTGACAGCATCACCCCGTCGGGCTCTGAAGCGAGGATATCCTCGGCAGTGGTGTCATACGGAACAAGGTTCACCTCGCAGCCGCGGCTGCAAAGGCAGCGTATGATATTTCTCTTGACGCCGTAGTCGATGAGCGTGACGGAGTATTTCTTCCCGCCCACGGCGGGATAAAGCTTCTTTTCCTTGCAGCTGACCTGCCTGACGACGTCCTTTACCTCGTAGGTTCTTATATCGCCAATATCGTCGGGTATCTCATCGCAGATCTTGGCGTTCATGACGCCCTCTTCCCTGATGATGCGCGTTATCTGCCGGGTATCGACGCCGCATATGCCGCACACGCCCTTTTTCTTTAAAAACTCATCGAGCTTATACTCGCTGCGGAAATTTGAGGGCTCGTCGCACAGCTCGCGGACGACATAGCCCTTCACGGCGCACTCGCCCTCAAAGTCCTCCTCTATCACTCCGTAGTTTCCTATGAGCGGGAAGGTCTGCATGACTATCTGACCGGCATAGCTGGGGTCAGTGAGAGTCTCAAGATAGCCGACCATGCCGGTGGTGAACACCAGCTCGCCAACGGCGTCGCCCTCGGCGCCGATGCGCCGTCCCTCGAACACAGCGCCGTTATTCAGAACTAAATATGCTTTCTTCATATCACAAAGTGGCGGCCATGACGGCCTTTATCGTATGCATACGGTTTTCAGCCTCATCGAACACGATCGACTGCTCACCCTCGAACACCTCGTTGGTGACCTCCATGCAGTCTATCCCAAGCTTATCATAGATCGCCCTTCCGGTCTCGGTCTCAAGATCGTGGAAGGCGGGCAGGCAGTGCATGAATCGGCAGCCGGGGCCTGCGTTATCCATAAGCGCCCTGTTCACCTGATAGGGCATGAGGTCGGATATGCGCTCTTCCCACACCGATTCGGGCTCGCCCATGGATACCCACACATCCGTATATATGACGTCGGCGTTTTTTGTCGCCTCCATAGGGTCTTCAATGAATTCCAGCACCGCTCCCGTCTCGGCGGCTATGCCTTGGCAGGTCTCGATGAGCGCGGGATCGGGGAAATACTTCTTCGGCGCGCAGGCCACAAAATGCATACCCATTTTCGTGCAGCCCACCATGAGCGAGTTGCCCATATTATAGCGGGCGTCGCCCATGTATACGAGCTTTATGCCCCTCAGCTTTCCGAAATGCTCGATAATGGTGAGAAGATCCGCCAAAATCTGAGTCGGATGATATTCGTTGGTAAGGCCGTTCCAGACACGAACGCCGGAATACTTCGCAAGCGCCTCGACCCGCTCCTGACCGTAGCCGCGGTATTCGATGCCGTCAAACATCCTGCCCAGCACGCGGGCGGTATCGGCGATGGACTCCTTCTTCCCTATCTGGGACGCCTTGGGGTCGAGATACACCGCGTGCATACCGAGATCTGCGGCGGCAACTTCAAAGCTGCACCTTGTGCGGGTGCTCGTTTTTTCAAAAATAAGAGCAATGTTCTTTCCCTTATGCAGCTCATGCGGTATGCCGTTTTTCTTTTTGTTTTTAAGCTCCGCGGCAAGCTCCAGAAACTCGCTTATCTCCGCGGGAGTAAAATCCAACAGCTTGAGAAAATTCTTTCCTTTTAAAGACATCGCTTAGTCCTCCCTGCAGGCCGCTTTGATGATATCGACAGCCCTGACGAGCACGTCCATGGGTATGTTCAGCGCCGGCAGGAGCCGGAGCTTATCCTTTGCCGTCAGGCACAAAACGCCGTTAGCCATGCACTCGTTCAGGACATCCTTGACAGGCTTTTTGGTCTTTATGCCGAGCATGAGCCCCATTCCGCTCACGCTCTCGACTCCGTCCGCTCCGCTGAGCTCGTCAACGATATACTTGCTCTTTTGTTTGACCTGCGATAGCAGTGCCCCGTCAATGCGGCTTATTATGCTTAATGCTCCGGCGCAGCAAACCGGATTTCCGCCGAAGGTGGAGCCGTGATCACCGAATTTAAGAACATTCCCGGTCTTTTCGCCCATAAGACAGGCGCCCAGAGGCAGCCCGCCGCCGAGTCCCTTCGCGGTGGACACGATGTCCGGCTTTATGCCGAAGTTCATGTACGCATACAGCTCGCCCGTCCTGCCGTTGCCGGTCTGTACCTCGTCGGCAATGAGCAGGAAATTTTCCTTTTCGGCGAGCTCCGCAAGCCCCTGAACGAATTGAGCCGTGAGCGGGATAACGCCGCCCTCGCCCTGAACGCACTCGAACATCACGGCGCAGACCTTATTGTCTGCCACAAGCTTTTTCACGCTCTCAAGGTCATTCGCCTCGGCGTACACGAAGCCGGGTGTTAGAGGCCCGAAATCCTCATGATAGTGCTCCTGCCCTGTGGCGGCAAGGGTCGTTATCGTGCGGCCGTGGAAGCTGTTTACAAGGGTCACGATGGTCGAATACTCCTCGCCCTTGTTCTCGCAGCCCCATTTACGGGCTGTTTTTATGGCGCACTCATTGGCCTCAGCCCCCGAGTTTGCGAAAAACACCTTTTTCATGCCGGTCTTAGCGCACAGAAGCTTTGCAAGCTCGGCGCAGGGCTCGGTGTAGTACAGGTTTGACATATGCTGAAGCTTTCCGAGCTGCTTTGCAGCAGCGGCCTGCCATTCGTCGTCGGCTATGCCGAATGCGGTCACTCCAATACCGCTGCCCATGTCGATATATTCCCTGCCTGTCTCGTCATAGACAAGCGAGCCCTTTCCCTCCTTAAGCACCAACGGGAAGCGGGCGTATGTGTTTGCGACATACTCATTGTCAGTCTTAATTATCTCACTCACCGTTATTCTCTCCTACAAACATTGTTCCCGCGCCCTCGTCGGTCAGTATCTCCATCAGTATGGAGTGCGGCACCCTGCCGTCCATGATTATGACCTTCTTTACGCCGCGGTTTATGGCGTCGATGCAGCAATCGACCTTGGGTATCATGCCTCCCGATATCACGCCCTGACGGAACAGCTCGACGGCTTCGTCTACCGTTATGAGCGGTATGAGCGTATCGGC